>NZ_JAUBUB010000005.1:31759-128663 GCF_036705265.1 Microcoleus sp. B4-C2 | reverse complement strand
TTTGTCGGATTTTTGAGACCCATGGGTCTCAAATTTTCCCGGTTCGGGATGGAAAACTCAGCACTTGAGAGCCAAAATCATAGTTGATTTTCCTTTGTCGGATTTTTGAGACCCATGGGTCTCAAATTTTCCCGGTTCGGGATGGAAAACTCAGCACTTGAGAGCCAAAACAATTATCTATTCCGACTCCTAAATGCTTCTGCCTTCAAGGATACAGATATCTGCCTAAGCGACGGGTGACAACTTCTGCACTTTCTCTTGCAAGGAATCCATCAGGGATTGGAACGGGGTGACGAATTTATCAATCCCGTCCAAGAGCAAGTCTGCCATCACTTTGTCCAAGTTGATGTCGATGTCGGGATCTTTGAGACTTTCGATCAGCGTGTAAGCTTCTGCAACGTTGTTCTCAATCCGGGGTGCGACATCGCAGTGGTCGAAACAAGCTTCAACGGTGTTCGGTGGCAAAGTGTTCACGGTGTCGGGGCCGATTAGTTCATCGACGTACATGACATCGCTGTAGTTGGGGTTTTTGGTGCTGGTGGAAGCCCACAGCAAGCGCTGCACTTTCGCTCCCTTGGCAGCTAAAGCTTGCCAGCGATCGCTCGCGACGATCTCTTTATACTTCTGGTAAGCTACCTTCGCATTGGCGATCGCAATTTTCCCCTTCACCGCTTCCAGTTTAGCTTTGGTGGAAATATCGGTGACATTTTTGAGTTTCTCGTCAATCTTGCCATCGATATTGATGTCGATCCGGCTCAAGAAGAAACTGGCAACAGAAGCAATATTGCTCACATCCAAACCTTTAGCCACCCGCGCTTCCAATCCGCGAATGTAAGCCCAGAAGGTTTCGACGTAGCTGTCAACCGAGAACAGTAAAGTCACGTTAACGTTAATGCCTTCGCTGATGACTCGTTCGACTGCGGGCAAACCTTCAGCGGTTCCCGGAATCTTAATCATCACGTTTTCTTTGCCAAGGGCTTTGTAATAGCGCAGGGCTTCGCTAATCGTGCTTTCTGTGTCGTTGGCGATCGTCGGTGGCACTTCAATGCTAATGTAGCCGTCCAAACCCTTCGACTCTGCGTAAACTGGGGCGAAGATGTCGCAAGCGTTGCGGATATCTTCAAATACCAGAGATTCGTAAATCTCCATTACAGATTTACCCGCCCGGATGCCTGCTTCGATATCCGCATCGTAAATCACATTACCCGCGATCGCTTTCTCGAAAATCGCCGGATTAGATGTAATCCCGCGCAGTCCCCGACTTTCAATCATCTGTTTTAGTTCGCCGGACTCGATTAGATCGCGAGTCAAATTGTCCATCCAGATACTTTGGCCAATTTCTTTGATTTCTAACAGGTGATTCGTTGGTGTTGCTGTCATTACTGTAACTCCTACAATTTGATAGCTGTTAATTGGGACTTTAGGATCGGGTCTAAAAGCATTGGGCATTGCTTAGTTGTTAGTTGTTAGTTGTGATTTATTAGTTCTAATCACCAATAACTAATGACTAATAACTAATGACTAATAACTAATGACTAATGACTAATGACTTTACTCTTGGACTGTTCTAGGATTGCGCGATCGATCTTGAATAAAAGACTCGACCATCGCTACATTTTCTTTACTGCCGATTATCAAGGGCGATCGCTCGTGCAGTTTGGTCGGCACAACGTCTAAGATGTCTTGAATGCCCGTACTGGCGCGCCCGCCGGCTTGCTCCATCAAAAACGCCAAAGGAGCCGATTCGTAGAGCAAACGCAATTTTCCCTCCGGTTGTTTGACCGTTCCGGGGTACAAAAACACGCCTCCCTGGAATAAAATCCGGTGGAAATCTCCCACCAAAGCCCCGCCGTACCGGGCGCTGTAGCCTTCGCTGCGGTGTACGTAGCGAATGTACTCTCTCAAAGATTCCTCCCACTGCCAGAAGTTGCCTTCATTAACGCTGTAAATCGGGCCGTGATCGGGAACCTTAATGTTTTCGTTAGCTAGAATAAACTCGCCCAAACTGGGGTCGAGAGTAAAGGAATGAACACCCTGACCGATCGAATAAACCAGCATGGTACTAGGGCCGTAGAGCACGTAACCAGCCGCTATTTGTTTGTGTCCATGTTGCAGCAAGTCGGAAGCAGAACTATCTTCATCGTCCCCCTCTTGCTTGCGGATGCTGAATATGGAGCCTACATTGAGATTGATGTCAAGATTGGAAGAACCGTCTATGGGGTCGTAGAGAAGACTGTAACGCCCGATCGGACAGTTTTCGGGAATGTAGTATGGTTTTTCCATTTCCTCGGAAGCCAAGCGGCAGACAAGTCCGCTTTGCTGGAATACCGAGATAAACACTTCATTGGCATAGATATCCATCTTTTTGACGGATTCTCCCTGCACGTTCGTAGCCCCTGTAAACCCTAAAGCATCTTCCATTAACCCGGCTCTGCTGAGCCGCCTCGCGATCAGCTTAGCCGCCAGCCCGATGCGATTCATCAGGGCACTGAGATCCTGAGCATCTGCTGAAAAGCTGTGGAGTTGCTGGAGTACGTGACGGGATAGAGTTGTGCAATCGCGGTCTAAGGCTTGCACCTGATCGATCGGGCCCAGGCGGGTTTCCCCTGTCGGCGCGTTTACCATGATTTTGATGTCCTCCCTGTCTTGCGGCTTGCTAGTTGGGGATTTTCAGGTGCAAGGCGTTTGCCCCTGAATCGGCTTTTAGGTCGATCGTCCCCCAAGTTCTATCTTAGGAAGGGTTTTGCGATCGGGCGTCGAACTTTAGGTGAATTTTAGATCCCCATCGAAAATTGAGGAGTTCGATCGACTGTTGAGTCGGGAATTGTATCCAAAATAACTAAATTTTTGATTTACGATTGACTTAGCCCACCTAGGGCGGGGCTTGAGGATTCTAGATTCGTTATGAGTGCGATCGGTCAAGATTGTATCAGACGAGCGATCGTGCTTTTCTAAAACAACTTTTGCTGCCCATTAGGTCTTGAATTACCTAAATATATCTGCTTGGAGCCCTTGGAAATGTTAATCAAGCCCAAATCTTGCAGGCGATTTGTTAAATTTGATATTGTTACGCCAAGTTCGTCAGCCATTGCATAGAGGTGAGACCAGTTTGTCAAATTACGTCCCCTTCGCGTCTTTTCCAACATATATTGAGGCATCAACAAACAGCTAGCAAAATATTGAGCTTGCCATTCAATCTTCCAATTTGATTGAGTTGGAGAAGGAATTTTATCACTCTGAAGACCGACACTGCGACACAAAAATAGCTGTTCAGTAGCTTTGCACATTAGAGGTAGTTCGAGCTGCTTTACAACACCATCAGCTTCATCTTGGTTGACATGAAGTATCCAGTGTCCTATTTCGTGAGCTATTGTCGATCGTTGCAGCCCTTCATTTTTTTCTAACTCTGCGAACAGTTCATTAATGGTAATTCGACGTTTGATAGGTTCTATTTTAGCTGCTATTATTCCATCATTATCTGATGGTATTTTGTCCCAAACTATACGGATTTCCAGAGCATCAGCCACCAGAGACGCTTCAAAAGGCCACTTAGTCAGAAAACCTTCTTTTTCCATCTGCATTAAAACCTCATTTGCCTTACCTTCTATTTCTTCTTTTTTTAAGAAGCGATATGGCTTAAATAAACTCATTTTTTCTTATCCTCACTTTTTACAATTGTTATCAAACCTATGGAAATATCATTTGAGCTAGCCTTTACCTGGGTAAATCTGTCGGGAACCTTTTGGTATGTAAACCCAGCCTAAATCTTGCAGGCGATTTGTCAAATTTGATAGTGTTACGCCAAGCTCATCAGCCATTGCGTAGAAGTGTGACCAGTTTGTTAAATTACGTCCCATTCGCTTCTCTTCCAGAATATATCGAGGCATTAACAAACAAGTAGCAAAATATTGAGCTTGCCATTCCACCCAATTCTCCTGCTTATTCAAACTGTACCGATCGAGTTGTTCGCTAGCAAGGCGACACAAGAATATATCTCCTTTTTTTTCAAAATTAGAATTATTTTTATGCTGTTCAGATAAAGTTTCAACTTCATCTTGGTTAACTTGATGTAGTACCCAGTGTCCTATTTCGTGAGCAATTGTTGAAGAGGAAAGTTTATTGTGAAATTCGCAAATATCTTTATTAAGAATAATGGTGCGTTCTT
The DNA here is from genome assembly GCF_036705265.1 of Microcoleus sp. B4-C2. Taxonomy (NCBI): domain Bacteria; kingdom Bacillati; phylum Cyanobacteriota; class Cyanophyceae; order Oscillatoriales; family Microcoleaceae; genus Microcoleus; species Microcoleus sp. B4-C2. Next base: position 124,498 of record NZ_JAUBUB010000005.1, on the reverse strand, counting down.
GACGTAAAATTTTAGCGACAATTGGTCCTTCTTCATCAGGAGGAATTATAGCATAACAAATACTAACTTCTAGAAAATCAGCTACACGAGTGACATCAAAGGGCGATTTAAGAATAAAATTTTTTGCTTGCATGCGCTGCAGAATTTCATTAGCACTGCGTTCTATTTCCGCTTTGGAAAAAAAACGATAGATCCGTAGTTGTTTCTCTAGCTCTGAAATTTTGGATTGGAGGGTAGCATTTTCTTTTTGTAGTTTTGCGAGTTGATCCTCCCGTGCTTCTACGAATGAGTCAATGCCAGGATTTTCCCGCACTCGACGGAATAAAGCAGGCATTTCCTTGTAATTCGCCCTGACCATTTCCTCAAGAGCTTCAGTGTCATGTTCGGTCATGCGACCGCCTAGGTAGATCAATTCCTCTGCGTTCAACTCTAGATGCTTTGCTAACGAGCGGATGACCTTCTCACTTGGCTCAAGGTGGTCATTTTCCAGTTTTGAAAGGTAGGTGTAGTCCACTCCTACCTTTACAGCCAGTTCTCTCTGACTCAATCGCTTTTTCCTGCGGGCTTGCCAAATAACCGCACCAAAACTTTGACCTTCTTGTTTATCCATAGCCACATCCGATTTACTGACGAGATTCCCTAAGCCCACTAATTTTAACGTTGCGAGCATTCAAAGGGAGTGAAAGCTACAACCTTTACCTCATAAGGGTTTCAATGCTTTTATTGTCGAGCTATTACCCAAAGTGGTTAATCCACCATAACTTATAGGTCGATCGTAGCTGATGTTGAATAGCTATGTCAACACACTTTTTTATCTCTCGACCCCTTGACATAATTTTTCATGTTGCATATAATTTCAACATTAGAGGTATCTAGCCAGTATGTTGAAATTATATATCAACTAAGACTGGCATCCCTCTAGTTGTTGAGTTACAAAGCTTTATACAGGAGGCAAAGTATGAAAAAACAGCAATCGAATCCGGATCAACTGTGCTTCTCAATCGGCCGACCCCTGCCACTGCTGCTGGAAGAAGTGCAAAAGACGAGCCGGAATCCAAACCTCAGGAAGGCTGTCGAACAAATGCTAGAAGGCTTGCGTACTTTGGAACTAGCTAACCAGACTGGAATTTCCAAGTCAGCTAAAGCCAAAGAGGCAATTCACGCAATTCTCACGAAATGAACCAATAACTGCCCTCTATTATAGAGGGCTCAGCCTGTGAAAAAAATTTGGGCATTTGCCAGTTATAATCTCTGGTTGCAGTTTGCTCCACCAGTGGGAAAAGAACACTTACACTGCGATATGAAGCGCGGTTTTGCCAAAGCACTCCAGCGAGAACCTCAAATAGCAGCACTGTTAGCGACTGACAGCCAACCTCAGACAATTGGACTGCTGGCACAAAGAGGAGTTTATGAATTTCATCAAGCCCCTGAACTGTTATCCCGAAAAGATGGTGCACAGCAAGTAGCAGAAATGCTGAAATTAAATCAACAGTCAGCCGTGGTTGAGGAGCGAGTAAAGCTCATCTTACAAAATTACCAACAGCATCCTATTCTTTTTGGCAAGAACATCATTCAATTGAGTCGAGGTGATGAGGGATTTCCCCAAGCAATTATCATCAAGCAGGGGAATTATCTGTTTAACTTCTATGCAGCAATTGACTGCATTTTTGTTGAGCCTGATGGCAGGCTGCACATTTTGGACTTCAAAACAGGTAAATCTGATTTTGACAGACGACAGGCATACATTTACCTGCTAGCAGCCAGTTATCTCTATCCGAACCAACCAGCTATTGCCTCATTCTACAATTTGGAGACTGGCAAGCAGTCTGACCCAATTAGCGCAACTGCTGGTACACTCAAAGCTTTTCAGATCGAGTTAGCACTAATTGCTCAAAAGCATCAGAAACAGTTAAAGCTTTACAGAGATAATCCTGCTGATTTCAGTATTATTTTTCCAGCGAATCCAGGTTTTAGCTGTGGCTACTGTTCCTTTAATTCAATTTGTCAATTTTCTTCTGTATCAGAGGTTGCTGCATGACTACTGCTCCCGTTCAAATTTCTCGGCCATCAGCCCCATCTCCTACATATCTGAGTGAAATTTTTCAACTGAGTATTTCTCAACCAAATTTAATCTGCTTTCGGCTAGCTCCCGAAGTCGATCGCAAGATTGGCAATCGATTTAGCTGGCGTTTCAGTCAGAAATTTCCTGATGCGATCGTCATTTGGGAAGATAAATGTTTCTGGGTTTTAACTAAACCCGATCAACTAATGCCGAACCAAGGTGAATGGCGAACAGCCCTGAATGAAATTATAGAAGAGTTGAAAAAAGATATTGGCGATCGCTCTTACTCAATTCAATGGGTAAATCAACCAGAGCCAACAGCTTGTATCTTTGCTCAACTAGCTGTAAGGGTATTACAAATCAGGCGGACATTCTCACCTGCTGACACTGTTTGGTCTGATAATCGTGTTGCAGTCAAGCGTGAAGTTGACTTTTGGGCAGAAACTTTTGAACTGCAAGGAATTCTATACCCAGCAATGGTTTTAACGCCTCACAGTTACTTTACTTTTAATGGTACTCTCTCTGATTTCTATGAAAATCATCCTTACCGACACAAGCCTCAAGAGCTTTTGATCGGAATGAAAGTGCGAGTAATTGAAACTAATAGTTCTGCTACGATTGTTAATCTGGCAGGAAACATTGGCGAACGTAGAGAAGAATTGATTGAGAAAGCAACTGGTTCAATTAGCAAAGAAAAACTCAGAGCAGCACCTGACGAGCAACCAGTAGTAGCTGTTCAGTTTGGCAAGGAGACAAAAGAATTTCACTATGCCATGGCAGCTCTTTATCCTTGTATAACAAAGGATACAGCTCACAAAATCGAGGTGGAATATGGGGATTTACTCAAGCATACTAAAATTCCCTACCTAGAACGAAAGAACTGTTTAACCTCCTACAAACAAAAGGCTGGAGAACATCTAGCTATTTATGGTTTTCAGTTAGGAGATAGTATCAATAGCCGTCAGCAGCCCAAAATATTTCGATCGCTGCCATTTAAGCTTGATGAAACAAAACTACTTTTCGGAAAAGACAAGTCCGGTCAAAATGTTATTGGCAAAAGAGGTGAAGTCTTAAAGGGACTGTCTAGAGGTGGTGTTTATCGAAAGCATAAGGAATATGAAGAAGATCCATCGAGAGAAATTCGCATTTCAGTTTTAAAAATTGGTAACTTTAAAGTCAATTCTTTCTTCCTTGAACAAATCTCTCAGCGGCTCAAACTATACAAATTTGAAAGCATCCCTTTGATAGAGCGAGAGAGCAAAAAGATTGATGAAGATAGAGTAAAGGTAGTTTTGACAGATGGCTTGAGTCCAGATGAGGCTAAAGCCCGAGTGGAACAAGCGATAGATGAGTTATTGCCAATTCCCCCGGATCTGGTTTTGACATTTCTACCCCAGAGCGATCGCCACGCTGACAATAGCGAGGATGGCAGCTTTTATGCTTATATATCTTCGCGCTTACTTCGCCGTGGAATTGCTAGCCAAGTCATTTACGAGGACACGCTGAAAGATACTAGCAATCACGGAAATATCCTCAATCAAGTCATTCCGGGAATTTTGGCCAAATTGGGAAACTTGCCTTTTATTCTAGCTGAACCTCTGGAGGTTGCGGATTATTTTATCGGCTTCGATATTTCCCGAACTCCCAAAAAGAAGGGAACTGGAAGCCTAAATGTCTGTGCAAGTGTCCGTCTCTACAGTAAACAAGGAGAGTTTATTCGCTATCGGCTAGAAGATGCTCTTATAGAAGGTGAAGAAATCGATAAAAGAACTCTAGAAAGGTTTCTCCCTGCTGCTGAACTCAGTCGCAAAACTGTACTAATTTACCGTGATGGTCACTTTTGCGGTAGTGAAATCAAGCATTTACGGGAACGATCGAAAGCCATTGGTTCCAATTTTATTCTAGTGGAGTGCATAAAGTCAGGAATTCCCCGACTTTACAACTTTGAGCAGTCAGTTTTGAAAGCACCAAAAAAAGGGTTATCACTTTGCTTGTCTTCCCATGAAGTGATTTTAGTGACAACTGAAGTGAAATCTGAGAAAATGGGTTTACCTTATCCCCTGCGTTTGAGGGTTATTCCTGATGAAGGACAGCAAGTATCACTTGATAGTGTAGTAGAAGCAACTCTTAAACTTACCTTACTACATCATGGAGCCCTTAAAGAGCCGCGCTTACCTGTACCGCTATATGGCTCTGATCGCATCGCTTATCGTCGTTTACAAGGGATTTCTCCGGGTGCATTGGATGGGGATAAACAATTTTGGCTGTAAAAGCGATCGCCTCTAAATCAATCAATATTAGGAGTCACGCACCCCACAAAAGAAACCGGGTTTTTCACCGAATCTGCGGGCTGTAACCAGTATTTTCGTCAAAACCCGGTTTCTGGGTCGCCATGCGTAAGTTCTACTTAATTAAGTCGAGATTTGTGCGCCTTGGGTGTCGAGGCCGATCGCCCTTACATCAGCCTTTACCCCAAATTCCATCCAAGCAGCAGCCATCGCTTTCTCAACCGCATCAGCATTAGTAACATCCATTAAAGCTAAAAGTGTTGGCCCGGCACCGCTAATTACCATTCCATAGGCCCCTGCATTCAGGGCAGCTTGTTGCACTGCTTCATATCCCTGAATCAGAGATTGGCGGTAAGGCTGGTGAATTTTGTCTTGGAGGGCGCAGCGCAGCCAGTTTTCATTCCCAGTTTCCCAAGCCCGCACTAGGGATATTACACTGATGTGCCTTTGAATATAAAATGTAAAACTCCTGGAGTGCTGACATTTGTTCTCTCAATCTAGATATCTCTACATCCAAGGGAGGGAGTAGTTTCTCAAGGTGGCGAACCTCACTAAACCACAGTCGTAACTCGGGTTTGAGAGTTGCATAGAGCGTTTCGGGGCACGACAGTAATATTGCTGTTATTATCTCTGCTACGAATGGCTGTTGCGGCCACTTCCCTACAACAGACATTGCATCCCCGTCATCGCTTGACAAGCATTGGTGAACAATATCAAACAGTGAATTTAACTCAATAGCTGCCCGTAATTTCTCAAGTGTCTCTGCCGTCTCTGACGAGGTATGCAGCATAGTTGTGAATTCAACAGGCAAATGGTGCAGAATGGTACTGACAACTGAAGCAATTGAATCAGGTTGCTCTTTTCTCAGAATGTCTGGGAGTATTTCTGCAAAGTAAGTAGCAACACTACGCCACTGATGTAAATCAAAAGCAACATGAAAAAAGGTTTCGGGCAATCTTTCACTCTTCTGCAAGGAAATATAACCTCGACATTGATTAGTGACGGGATCGACAGGTTCAAATGCTTGCCATAACAAAGGCAGAGAAACCCAGTGAGGTGGATATTTGAAACGGGCAACATCCAGCAGAAGAACTAGATCCCGCTTTGGATGATAACCACCAATAGGTGAGAAGTGACCATCACCCGTTTGTCCCAATACCTTTCGGCTGTAGGAAACAACTAGATGAATATCACCTGACGCCGTAGTCACTTTCTCAACTGCTTGCCGAAAGTTTTCCAAGCTGCGTTGGTGGTAACGGTTAGGCTTTACCACAGCACCGTTGCAACGTGCGATACAGACAAACTCATCAAAGGTGATACCGTTTTCTTTAATGACTGAAAGAGGTAAGCAACAGTCTAAAAATTCCTCTCCATACCATCTCCACACCCCTTTCCAAATGCGACCCGGATCGATGGATAAGGCATTAAGAACAACAACTAAACTACCCAATCCACAAAAAGCGGGTTCTGCTTGAGTATGAAACTGTTCCGCTAGAGCAAAATATCCTTCCATACCTCCCAATGCCAACGCTTCTCGAAATATTTGCTTTCCCTCTACGGAAGAAAATGCAATAGCAGAATCGGGAAGTGAACGACGATAAAACCCTTGAGCAGACATTGAGTGTTTTAACCCTGAGTGCTTATGGTGGTAATAAATATTATGCAAGCTCGTCACCTTGATAATGATGATGAATGCACTTATTTACTATTTTGTTTCCATTTTAGCAATAAAAGGCTCCAAAGGTTTGACTTTCGGGGTGCAAATTTAAAAAACGTGATTATTTGTGACGGACGGCTAGGCATCAAGGTGATGAAACAATTCGGAAATTTGCCACAGATTGAGCGGTAGGCAGCTTGGATAAATCTCACAGCACCCTTCTCAAGAACAGGCAAGATGCCTGTTCCACAAAGAGTAAATTTTCTTGTGGAACAGGCATCTTGCCTGTTCATAAAAAGCTTATTGAGAATGGTGCGACATCTCTGATAAATCAAACTTTTATGAATAGCCTTAATCACGCGATGTTTTATAAGAGTCTGCTCAAGAGTTGTAATAGTTGCAATAAATCCAATTTAAGCCGGTGATTTGGGTTGGCAATGATGTGGTCGATTTTCAGGGATTTTATCTTGAGGTTGCTGATAGCGATATGGGAATTAGCAAATATCTTCCCGATCCACTTTCTGCTCCCTGGTTGGCAGAACTAACCATCTCGTCAAAGATTCCTCTCAGCTATCGGATAATTGTAGAGCAGCACCAAGGATATCTGCGTCACAGTTAATTAATAGTGTTTACCGTTGGGTGGGGGCGGGTTTTTGAGATTGTTGGTTTTAGCATGAGATTGTTGGTGAACCCGCCCCTACAGTGACTGCAAAATAATTTAAAAATGTAAATTTTTGTATATAAACTGACCAAACTGATCGAAAATAGATGATAATTGAACAGTTAATTAATAGTATTAACCGTTGGTATGGCGGGTTTTTGAGATTGTTGGTTTTAGCCAGAGATTGTTAGTGAACCCGCGCCTACAGTGACTGAAAAATAATTTAAAAATGTAAAACCTCGTATATAAACTGACCGAAGAGAGCGAAAATAAACGATACTGGAACAGTTAATTAATAATAGTATTTACCGTTGGGTGGGGGCGGGTTTTTGAGATGGTTTGTTTTAGCCTCAGATTGTGGGTGAACCCGCCCATACAGTGACTGCCAAATATTTAACAAATGTAAAATTTTGTATATGAACTGACCGAAGTTGCGGAAAATAGACGATAGTTGATGCTCAAGAGATTTCAAGCCTCCGCGAAAACAAATTTTAATCAGGTAATAAAATGGTAGTAGCAGCACCTGTTCAATCCGGCAGTCAGTCGATTTTTCAAACTCGCTACGACAACTTTATCGGCGGCAAGTGGGTGCCACCGATGAAAGGGAAATACTCGGAAAACCTGTCTCCAATTACAGGAAAATCAATTTGTCAAATCCCCCGATCGAGCGCCGAGGATGTAGAATTGGCACTAGATGCCGCCCACGCTGCGAAAGACAAGTGGGGTAAGACTTCCCCAGCAGACAGGGCGCGGGTTTTGCACAAAATAGCCGATCGCATCGAAGAAAACCTCGATCGCCTCGCCATCGCCGAAACCTGGGACAACGGTAAACCAATTCGCGAAACCCGCCTCGCAGACATACCGCTGGCGATCGACCATTTCCGCTACTTCGCAAGCTGCATCCGAGCTCAAGAAGGGTCGATCGGCGAACTCGACGGAACCACCGTCGCCTACCACTTCCACGAACCCCTAGGCGTCATCGGACAAATCATCCCCTGGAACTTCCCGATATTAATGGCCGCCTGGAAACTCGCCCCAGCCCTCGCCGCCGGCAACTGCGTCGTGCTCAAACCAGCAGGCCCCACCCCCGCCTCAATCTTGGTACTGATGGAAATCATCGCCGACTTAGTACCAGACGGCGTAATCAACGTCATTAACGGGCCCGGCGCCGAAATCGGCAAAACCCTCGCCACCAGTCCCCGGATTGCCAAAGTAGCCTTCACCGGCGAAACCACCACAGGCAGGCTAATCATGCAATACGCCTCCCAAAACGTCATCCCCGTCACCCTAGAATTAGGCGGCAAATCCCCCAACATTTTCTTTGAAGATATCTGCGCCCAAGACGATGAATTCCTAGACAAAGCAGTCGAAGGATTAGTCATGTTTGCGTTTAATCAAGGCGAAGTGTGCACCTGTCCCTCCCGCGCCTTAATTCAGGAGTCAATCTACGATCGATTCATGGAAAGGGCGATCGATCGCATCCGCCAAATCAAACAAGACAACCCCTTAGATCCGACAACCGCCCTCGGCGCGCAAGTCTCCATCAACCAGATGGAAAAAATCGCCGAATACGTCAAAATCGGTCACGCCGAAGGCGCAGAATGCCTGATTGGTGGCGAAAGAAACATCTTACCCGGCGACTTGCAAGATGGGTATTATTTCCAGCCAACAGTCTTCAAAGGAAACAACAAAATGCGAATTTTCCAAGAAGAAATCTTCGGCCCCGTATTAGCAGTCACCACCTTCAAAGACGAAGCCGAAGCATTAGAAATTGCCAACGATACCCTCTACGGTTTAGGTGCCGGAGTTTGGACTCGCGACATCAACACCGCCTACCGCATGGGCCGCGCCGTTCAAGCAGGCCGCGTGTGGACAAACTGCTATCACTTATATCCAGCCCACGCAGCATTCGGCGGCTACAAATCATCTGGTATCGGTCGCGAAAATCACAAAATGATGTTAGATCACTACCAGCAAACCAAGAATTTGTTAGTCAGCTACAGCCCGAAAGCATTAGGTTTCTTCTAAGGTTTTAGTCATTGGGAAGAAAGAAAGAAGAAAGACAAACTTCAATGATTCGCGAACTCCTTCTTTCTCTCTTTCCTCTCCTTCTCTGCGCCCTCTGCGCCCTCTGCGGTTTATAAAAAAAAATCTCATTCAAAAACGAAATTAAATTGCTACACAAAGAGACTGCAATGGAAACTGCCAAAGTCACCGCAACAGAAGCCGCTTTAAAATTAATCAACCATCTCAAAACTCAACACGGAGAATTGATGTTTCACCAATCCGGTGGCTGCTGCGACGGTAGTTCCCCCATGTGCTATCCCGATGGCGAATTGATCATCGGTGATGGTGACGTATTGCTGGGCGAAATAGGCGGTTGTCCGTTTTATATTGCAGCGCAGCAATACAAATATTGGCAGCACACGCAGTTAATTATAGACGTGGCATGGGGGCCCGGAGGCAGCGATTTTTCCCTGGAAGGGCCCGATGGAGAGCGTTTTATTACTCGTTCTCGCTTGTTTGTTAAGGCTGATTAACTCTGTTTATCCTTAACTTGCCTGCAGTTTCTCTAAAAACATGAATTTGCTTAAGCCTGAAACCCGGTTTCTTTCATGGGAGCGAAAAAACCTATTTTTATTTAAGTTTTGATATACAGCAATTTGGTCGCAAATTGCTGTAAGATTGCCGATAACTTCTCAACCACTATTGTAATGAAGGAAAATCCCATTGGGGCGATCGCTCAATTGCGGATAGAGCTTTTGTTGATAGCGACAGGTTTCACGCTGCCGCTAAAATCAGTATCTGAGCCGATGCAGGATTAATTATTAATTGGCGACTTCAAAATTGCTGCACTCAAAACTTCAGAATACTTTAAGCTTGAGTATTTTTAATTAGAGCCAATTCAATTTTGTCACCAGCCTTTTGAGTCACTTGTGCGCGCAAACCTGGTCCAAAAAAAGTAGCTATTTTGTCTTGCTTTTCTTCCCATAAGTCGATCGGCAGTAGTGGCGAATAAAACTCTAAAATTAACCCATAAGCACCATCAACATCAACTTCCCGCAACCCTTGCAGAAGCGGCCGTTCCTCGTCTGTCGGGGCTAAGCCCAAGCGCTCCAAAGCATCATCTAAGTGCGCGGGTTGGCCGTAGCGAAATCGGGTGATATCTTTGCGGACTTGGTTTTGAGTATCTGTGGCCTGACTTTCTCGCAGGAGAAGAACTTCGGGAGATGTCGGTTCGGTGAACTCCACCGGTTCGAGTTCGGCCGCTTTCAGGGCCAAACCTCCCAGCAACAGCGGAATTCCATAAAAAAAACCGGCTAGGTTCAGGGTAGGTCTGTCTGTGAAGTAGGCTCCGAACCCGACTGCTGCTATAATACCGCCCACAACTAAGGCTAGGTTTGCTAAAGAAATTTTACGTAACATATTAGTGAGGTAAGTAGTCGGACAGAAAAAATATACTTTAATTATTATCTGTCAAAAAGTCTGGAATAAATTTAGTTTTTTTGCCAAAAGACCTGCAAAAACTGCTAGCATCGATGAGCGCGGGAGCGGTGTGCATCCACAGTCTTGTCTCTAGCTTCAGAAGCTTATCCAGCCGGACTCGTCCGGGCGCGCCATTGGTAAATATCCGTGTTAATTGCGCGGCTTTGGTTCCAGAAGGCAATCGAGATCGGCAGTATCATCAAAGTATACAGAGTGGCGATCGCGATCGACACTCTTGCCCTTTCAACCATTTTTCGGACATGATTAAAGACGAAGACAAACAAACTGCTGGAGCAAACAAGGCGGTTCTGGAGCAGATTAACTCGCTCAAACGTGAAGATGAAAGGCTTTATAATATCTTAGCGATCGATGTCTGGGCCCTAGCCAAGACGATGGATGAATATCAACCGGGATTTTGGGCTGCTTTTATGAAAAACCGAGAGAAGGCCCTGAAGCGATTTTTAGCTGGAATGATGAAAAATAAACCCGCAGATAGCAAACGTCCGCCTTTTTTGCGCTAAAATGTGGCTGTAGTTTGGCTGAGGTTTTGATGTACAATCAAACTATAACACAGACTCAAAAACCCTGAGCAGGTTCATCACTTACCATATAAAAACAGTGAAGGATTTGCCCAAAAAGGTATGTCGGTGAATTAAGAATCTCCGTCTGTTCGCAGGGGGGAATGTCAAATATTTTTGTTAATACTAGCAAAGGCAAAAAACCATGGATGCACAAACACTCAAAGAGCGCGTAGCACAGATCGAAGTCAAGCGGGAATCCCTCGTGCGGCTGTTAGATCGATCGGACTTGGGAGCCCTGAGAATAGATGTGAGTCAGGCGATCGAAGAAATTGATGATCTCTTAGAAGAATTCAAGCGTACTTTTAACAGTTAAGTAGTCAGTAGTCAGTAGTCAGTAGTCATTAGTCAGTAGTCATTAGTCAGTAGTTGTCAGTGGTTGGCTAAGCTGTCGCGCCTTTAATTTGCACATAGCAATCCTTTCGTCAGTTATAAACGTGGTTTGGGTTTCTAGTCGGGACGGGCTAGAAGCCCATCCCACAACTGGGAGGGACGGGCTAGAAGCCCATCCCACAAATCATGCAAGGATTGCTATAGTCATGTTAGTAAAAATCTGGTGGGGTGGGCTTCTAGCCCGCCCAAAAAGTTAAAATCAAATGCAGTACAGCTTAATAGCTAACAAGAACCTACACTGCTAACTGCAAATTTGACAACTGACAACTAATGACTAATGACTAATGACTAATAACTAATTCAAAACCATGTCCATCAAAATTTGCTGAGAGCTCACCTCCGGGCAATTAGCAGGCGGCCGCCGCTGAGAGTAGTGTCCTGACGGCTGCAAATCCCAAGCTTGGCGGTTGTCAGCCAGCATTACGCCCAAAATTTCTTGCAATTCCTTAGCAATTGTCGGGTCTTCCACTTGAACTATGGCCTCAACCCGTCTGGTGAGATTGCGCTGCATCCAGTCAGCAGAACCAATATACACCTCTTCGTCGCCACCGTTGAAAAAATAAAACATCCGAGAATGCTCTAAAAAGCGGCCGATAATACTGATAACTCTGATATTTTCGCTAACACCTTCAACGCCGGGACGCAAACAGCAAATCCCCCGAATAATCAAATCAATTTTCACTCCCGCTTGGGAAGCTTCGTACAAAGCAACAATGATTTGAGGGTCAACTAAAGCATTCATTTTAGCGACAATGCGGCCACAGCTACCGGTGCCACCTTCGGCCTGCAAGCGGCAGAATTCTGCCTCGCGGCGAATTAAAGCTAAAAATCGATCGCGCATATTGACCGGTGCCACCAATAATTTGCGATAAGATACCTGCCGCGAATAACCCGTCAAATAATTAAACAAATCCGTCAAATCCGATCCCAAATCCTCGCGACAACTCAACAAACCCACATCGGTATAGAGTCCGGCTGTTTTGGGATTGTAATTGCCGGTGCCGATGTGGACATAGCGGCGGATGTAATCGTCCTCGCGACGCACTACCATCACAATTTTGGTGTGGGTTTTGAGCCCCACCAAACCGTAAACTACGTGGACTCCAGCTTGTTCTAACTTGCGAGCCCAATTAATATTATTTTCTTCGTCAAACCTAGCTTTGAGCTCTACTAAAACGGCTACCTGCTTGCCGTTTTCTGCTGCTTCAATTAAGGCGCTGACGATCGGCGAATCTCCCGAAGTGCGGTATAAAGTCATCTTAATCGCTAACACAGAGCGATCGTGCGCCGCCTCAGTAATAAACCGCTGTACCGTCGCCGCAAACGAGTGATAAGGATGGTGTAGCATCAAATCCCCCTGGCGGATGGCGGTGAAAATATCCTCGCCCTCCTCAGCATCCAACATTAATTTGCCTAAAATCATTGGTGATTCCGAGTTCCGCAAACGGGGCGGCACAACCGGAGTCCAAGGCGGGTCTTTCAGTTCCGGCACCGGCAGCCCCACAAAAGACATCAAATCCTTGAGGCCTAGCAGCCCCTCTACGACGTAAACATCTTGCTCACCGAGATCCAGCTCCTCCATCAGCATATCTCGCAGTGCAGGCGGCATAATCGCTTGAATTTCCATTCGCACCGCAGAACCTCCAAACCGGCGCTTGCGGAGTTCCTGTTCTATTGCCAACAGCAAATCCTCCGCCTCATCTTCCTCCACCGTCAAATCGGAATTGCGAGTAATGCGGAACGGGTGATATTCCTGAATGTCCATCCCCGGAAACAAAGCTTCTAAATTGTGGGCAATCACCTGTTCTAGGGGCACGCCAGTCCAAACCGGAGATTTGCCCCTCTGCTGCCACTGCAAATCCCCCGGTAGTGGCAAAAACCTCGGCAAAACCTGCGGTACTTTGACGCGGGCAAATAATTCTTCCCGCGTGTCGGGGTCCCTGACTACTACTGCTAAATTGAGGCTGAGATTGGAAAGGTAGGGGAATGGGTGGCTGGGGTCAACTGCTAGGGGAGTGAGTACGGGAAATACTTGTTCTTTGAAGTAGCGATGCAAGTAATTCCGCTGTTCTTGATTGAGGTCAATGTAGTCAAGAATGTAGATGCCGCTTGCTGCTAGTTTCGGCCGCAGGGTTTGCTCAAAATAAGAGTGTTGCTGAGAAACCATTGGCAAAAGTCGCTGGTTAAGGGCATCTAGCTGTTGTTGAGGGGTGCTGCCGTCGGAAGTCAATTTGCTGACTTTTGCTTGTACTTGCTGTTTGAGGGCGGCCACGCGCACCATAAAATATTCGTCTAGGTTGGAGCTAAAAATAGCTAGAAATTTGAGCCTTTCTAGGATGGGCGTGCGGGGGTCGAGAGCTTCGTGAAGCACGCGGTTGTTGAATTCTAGCCAGCTTTGTTCTCGGTTGAAGTAATATTGAGGATCGCTGAGGTTGATTTCAGTGTAGGTTTTGGCGGGGGTCTTTTTTGGTTTGGGCATGGTTTGAGGGAGTCTTTGGGAGGCTCGGTGATGGCATCTCTAGAAATAGTATTGTAGGTTAAAGGATTGGTTCGCATCTGCTTTTGGTCGATCGCGCGTTTTTGTAATACCTGTAGGGAAACGGCATTGCCGTGTCCCGCCCCTGGATCTGCGACGTATCCCCTCCCCCCAATCCAATTCTGTACCGCATTCAGCAAGTCCTCTTGATTTGGCGGAAAACCTGTTAACGGCGATTCCAGCGGTGGGTTAAGCGTGCCATGCTTGATAAAATTCTGGGTAAGTCATATTTTCGGCACAATTCCAGATGACTCCGTAGCACTTCTCATTGCGACCCAAATTATTTTTGTAGATTTCGGAAGTTAGGCATTTTTTTAAACCTGAAACTGCGGTAGCGAAATGTTTACCTTTCATAATTTTCAGTAAGCTATCTGCCGGGTCAAAAATAGAATATTCAGGGTGATAATTAGGAATCAACTCTATTAAAGTCGCGATCGCAACTGTGTAATATTTCTCTATTTTCCCTAAGCTAGATGCCGCTCGACACAGGGTATCTGCATTACATGAATTGCGGATTAACTCGACTAAGATGGCGAGCGCTTCAGGACTATCTTTTCCTATTGTCCCTAAGCTAGATGCTGCTTCCCACGGGGTATGTTCATCACCTGAATTGCGGATTAACTCGACTAAAGCGGTGTTCGCTTCCGGGCTATCTTTGCCGATTTTCCCCAAGCTTTCTGCTGCTTGCCGTCGGGTATATTCATTCTGAGAATTAGCGATTAAATCGACTAAAGCGGAGATTGCTTCTGGGCTATCTTTACCGATTTCCCCCAAGCTTCCTGCAGCTAAACGCCGAGTAAATTCATCACCTGAATTGCGGATGAAATCGACTAAAATGGAAATTGCTTCTGGGCTATTTTTGCCTATTTTGTTTAAACTTGCTGCTGCTGATGACTGGGTTATTTTATTGTTTGAATTGCGGATCAAATCGCCTAAAGCTAAAATCGCTACTGTGTTACCTTTGTCTATTTTCCCCAAACATTCTGCAGCTCGCCACCGGGTAACTTGATTGCGGGAAGTGCGAATTAACTCGACTAAACCAGCGATCGCAACAAGGTTATTTTTGCCAATTGTTGCTAATCTTTCTGCCGCTTGATAACGATTATCTTTAGGACGGTAGTTGCGGATTGAATCCAATAAAGTTTCGATCGCTACCGGGTTATCTTTGTCTATCTTACCTAAAATTTCTGCCGCTCGCCCTTGAGTAACTTTATTATCTGAAGTGCGGATTAACTCGACTAAAGCGGCGATCGCCACTGGATTATTTTTGCCTATTTTCACTAAGCTATATGCCACTATTATACAGGTAGGTACGTTAGACCACCCGAAAACCGGGTAGAAACCGTTCTCAACTGAATTGCGGATTAGTTCGACTAAAGCGGCGATCGCTTCTGGGCTATCTTTTCCTATTTCCCCCAAGCTATATGCCGATCGCTTCCAGGTGTTTTTATCAACAGAAGTGTGAATTAACTCTGCTAAAGCGGAAATCGCTACTGGGCTATCTTTATCAATTTTACCCAAGATATCTGCCGCTTGCCACCGAGTAACTTCATCCTGAGAAGTATTGATTAATTCGACTAAAGCGGCGATCGTGTCTGGGCAATTTTTGCCGATTTCCCCCAAACTTCTGGTCGCTTCCCTCCGGGTATATTCATCACCTGAATTGCGGATCAACTCGATTAAAGCGGAGATAGCCCTTTGGCGATCTGTTTCTTTCAGAACTTCCCTTGCCCTCTCGACAATTGGATCGAGAAATGTCCGCCAATCCTGTTTTTGCTTATTAAAATAACCAAATCCCCAAATAACAATCTGCGACACAATCTCATCAGCAAGACTACAATCTTTAAACTCAGCAATCCCCGCAGCCGCTAGAAAATATGCCCGATATCCATAAAATTTATCCCACCCAACCTTAAACTTAACCAACGCCTTAATAAACGCTTCCTTCTCCTCCTTCCCTACATCGTCACGCCCCAACCACAGCAAAATAACCTCTTTCCACTGCTTCTCAAAAATGCGATACCTAGCATCAGGATGTTGCGGATTCTTAGGAATGTGATTCAAGAAAAAGTGCCAATTCTCAACCGCCAACGCCGCAAAATATTCTTGAAACGTCGGATGGTAAAAAGCATAAATCCCCTCCGCCGTCTCCGCATCCCTCGCCACTAAATTCAGCCAACCCAAACGACAAGCTAACTCAAACTGCGATGCACCCATCACCCGATATCCCACACTTTCTCGCAACTGAAACCGCGACGTTTCATTTAACATCCCTGAAAGTGCCAATTTCCCCAAAGCAGCATTCAATTCCTGCTGCTGAATCAAATTCAGGCGCGGTTTTTTCCACTGATACAAAGTAGTCACAAACCGCTGATAAAGCTTAGCCTTAGTATCCGGTAAATCCCCATCCAACGACTGCCAAGTGCCGCACAGCAGGGAACATCTCAGGGGATTTTTCACTAAATCTCGAATTCGCTCTTTTCCCGGTGCTGCTAATGCTTCGCGTAGCTGTTGAGAAAGATCCTCTCCAGCCCCCCTTGCTAAGGCTACCGTGTACACACCAACCCCTTGATAAGGGGAGGGTTGGGGTGGGGTAAAAAATTTACGATTCATTTAGGATTGCTATATATACTGCGAACCTGTTGAATTGAAAGTTTTACCGCATTCGTGAGCGCATACGTCCAACCTTTTGGAACAGGAAAAACTTTTCGTGAGGTCTTCGCGAAACCAATCTCTGGCGATCGCATCTTTCACTGATTGAGTTCTGAGAGAATTAAAGCCATTTCCATACTTTTCAATTAAAGCCAGCATTTGCGGTCTGTAAGTGTGGTTATAAACAGCGTATTTAGTATGGCTTACCCAACAGCAAGGCCAGAGTTCCGCTTCAAAACTGATGAAAATCTCTTTGCTGGCTTGAGTTTGACAGCTAATTTCTACATTTCGGTAGTAATTGTTTAGGCTACCAAATTTTTCTACAGCTTGGATAAATTGGTCTCCCTGGGGATTTTTATATTGTTCCAAGGATGGGGGTTGCAGTTCTTCGCTGGCTGGCTGTGAGGGGACAGAAGGAGTTGCTTCTGGTGCTTGAGAGGTTTCGATTGCTATAGCTTGATACCAAGCATAATTTGCTTTTTCTGGTTGCCCCAACTGCGTCAACACTTTAGCCAAATTGCGATAAGCTCCTGCAAAATTGGGTTTAAGCTCGATCGCCTTTTGGTAATAAGCACTAGCGGGCTGCCACTGTTGCTGTTGAGCATAAAGACTGCCGACATTAGCATAAACTTCGGGAAAATTAGGCTGAATTTTGAGGGCTTTTGCGTAACAGTCTGCTGCTGCTTGCATCTTCCCCAAACCTTGAACAGCATTGCCTAAAGTTTTCCATGCTGCTGCAAAATTAGGTTGATTTTTTAGGGCTTGTTGGCTGGCTGCGATCGCCTCTGATAGCTTTCCTTGTTTCAAGAATTCCTCAGCTTGTTTGTGCAATCCAACAGCGGTCTGTGTTTGATTTTGAGGAGCTGACGCATTATTTGTTGCTGGTTGGTTTGGGCGATCGCTCTTGGCATCTACCTGAGACTTTTCTGCCTTCGGAGGCTGTTGATTGGCGGACTCTTTTTCATAAATTTCTTTCGCCACAAAACGAGAGGTTGCTTTCGGTACAAACTCGACAAATCCTAATTTTTGGGCTAAATCCCGTGCTGCTTCTACTTGGTGCTGGTTGTGTTCAAAAATCAAGTAGTGCCATACAGCTTTTCCGCCAGCTTGGATGAAGGCATTAACAGACTGCATTATTCTGTCCCAGTTGGTATTTTGGCGGTAGATGCTGTTAGTATCTGCCAACCCGTCGATACTAAAAGTTACGCTATCGTGTTCTCCTGTCATCGCCTTTGCCAGGGCTTGCCACCAGTCGGGATTGCGTCCGCTACCATTAGTATAAAGCCCGATTTGAGGAACTCCCATGCGGTGCAAATACTCGATCGCGGGAATTGTGGTATTGCTAGTCATAGCATCGCCGTAGTTGCCACACATATACACCAAATCCAACTGAGAGCAAAACTCTTGTGGGAAAATTCTCTCAATATCCTCCATCTTTAATTCTGCCCCCGGCAAAATCGGGTTGCCGGTGCGGGGACACTGGGGACAAGCTGCATTGCACCTGGAGGTAATTTCTACGCTGACTCTCCTGATATCTTCATATTTTAAGTACATGAGTTTTCTCCAATTAATTTGTGATTAATATTGAAATCGCGATCGACAGAATTAGATAACAAGAGGTGTGATTGAGTGATTAAAAATTAAAATTATACCTTATGCCTGCAGGCTGTGAACATGATATAAGTTTTTTGTATAAAGACCGAGGCGGCGATGACGACTATCTTGATTTCAAATCTTAATCAAAAACCGCAGCTCGATCGACATCGAGCCGCGGTTTTTTTAAGCTAAAGTTTCACTTAATCCCGGCCGTTGAGAGCAATCAGCAGGCGCAGAATGAAAATGAACAAGTTGACGTAGGTCAAGTACATCGACAGAGCGGCGGGCAAATACTGGTCGTCGCGGTAGCTGCGGGGTAATATGTAAAAATCGACGATCGCAGCGCCGGCAAATATAAACACGCCGATGCCAGAAATGCCAATTTCCAACCAGGTTGGGGTGTAGACGCCAAATAGAGATAGCAGAAACTGACCGCCAACGACGACTAACAAAGCAATCACACCTAAACTGATAGTTTTGGTGAGGGCCATGCCGTCTTGTTCAGAAAGGTTGGAGCCAATTTGGCGGGCGGCGATAAAAGTAATGCCACAGCCGAGGGCGGCAAAACCAATACCGGCGATGCCGACGCCTTCGCTTCTGAGGGCTATAGACACCAATCCGCTGAGGGTGTAGCCTGTAAGCAAGCTGTAGGTTGCCAGCAGAGGCAAAGCGGTATTTTTGTTATTTTGTTCGGCTGCGCCGCGGGCGACAAAGAACAGAATTAATTGTAGGACGATCGCGGCGATGAACGTGGGAAAGAAGATCCCAGGATAGTTACGAATCACTCCGAGGCCGCCGTAGGTGCCGACAGCAGTTAAGACAAGTCCGCCGCCGACGAAGGGGAGAGCGTTGGAGATGACGTTGGGGCCTACTAGCGCGTGGTTTTTGGCCTCGCGCACGGCTTCGCGGAAATTGCTAGTGTTACTCACGAGGATTTACCTAATTTTGGCTGAGAATTGCTATCTATCATTTTGACAGCTTTACACTTTGTTTGCAAAACCTCAAAGAGTTTAAAGATTTGATAAAGAACGGGGGTGAAATCACTCCAACGCAGGGATCGATTGTTTATAATCGACTGCGTACAGGTCTGTGCCGTGTCGCCCTCTCGCACCGTTGCGCGTCGTGGCTAAGCTATAATTGAGTTTAAGAGGTCGGCGCTATCTGCGGTCAAGGGCTACCTTAAAGTCGATAAAATCGCAAATAGCGGATGTAAATCAATTTGGGATGGGGGATTTACGATTGCGGATTAAGGAGTATATGCTAGAGGCAGGGATCACAGTTAATTTTAGGCTTTTGATGGGCGACTTAGTTTAAACTAGAGACCAGAAACTTCAATAATGTAAAATCGCCAATCAAAAATCGCTTCCGTTAATTACTAAGGTAGCTCAGACAGAGGATACCCAGAAAATTAATGAATAGATCGAGTTCTATCGAAAAACTGCTAAATAGGTAATGTCCAATGCCCACATTTTTTGAGCGCAAATTATTGCCACCTACAGCCGGAATTTTATTGGCTGCCGCCGTTATTTCCGGCGGTCAACCTGCCGTTGCAGCTAATGTCCGAGCCGTTTATACCGCTACTTCTGGGCAGGGTTCAGAAAATTTGCTGCTGGCTAAAAATACCGAGCAATTCACCCAAGCAAATTCTGGAATACCGAGCCGGGGGCCGGCTAAGCCGGAGCCTCTCCCGGCAAGAATTCCTGAGCCTTCGGCGGTGGTAGGGTTGGGTTTAGTTGCGGGTTCGCTGGCGCTGACTCGCCGGAAAGTGAGAGTTAAAAATTAGACTTTTAGCCAAAAGTCTAATTTTTGGATTTTTAACTGCAGATACACGCGGATAATCGCAGATCAATCAGGATATCAGGATTTTAGCCGATCGCGTCGCGCAGAGCATTTTTAGTCATAGCTGCGATCGACTGTTCGGTAGCTTTCGGCAAGTGATAGTATTTCCCTCCAGAAGTCTTGGCCAATTCCTTCGCAAAGCCAGTCGAAATAAACTTGCTCTCGGTATCAATCACCAGCAACTGCATTCCCAACCCACGAATTTTGGCAGCAATTTCTAACAATTCTTTCTTAATATCAGGCTTTTCTCCATCTACAATCGGTTCGCCCAAAGAACGAGCCAAAGGAATATTACCCCGTCCGTCAGTAATGGCGACAATCGCAACTTGACCGATATCTCCAGACTGACGCGCGTTGACTCCCACCCGCACGGCTTGAGTCAAACCGTGGGCCAGGGGGGAACCGCCGCCGCAGGGCAACCGTTCCAAACGCTTGCGGGCCAAGGCTATGGAGCGAGTCGGCGGTAGCAGCACTTCTGCTTGTTCTCCGCGAAAGGGAATCAGAGCAACTTGGTCGCGGCTTTGATAAGCTTCTGTCAGTAGCTGCATGACTGCACCTTTGGCCGACTGCATTCGGTTGAGGGCCATCGAACCGGAAGCATCGACGACAAAGACGACTAAAGCTCCAGCTTTTCTGGCCAAGCGCTTCGCCCGAATGTCTCCCTGTTCCACAAATACACTGCGCTGAACCCCCCCTTGACCCCCCAAGCTTCGGGGGGGTTGGCTCGCCTGTTGCCCCCCCAAGCTTCGGGGGGGTTGACTCGCCTCTTGCCCCCCCTTACTAAGGGGGGGTTGGGGGGGGTTAGAATTCCTGTCGCGACGGGCTTTTTGGTAAGGTGCGGCGGCTCTGAGGGTGGCGTCAACGGCGATGCGGCGGACGGGGCCTTTGGGCAATACTGGCTTGACGTAACGGCCTCTATCTTCGGAGAAAATGGTGCTGCGGCTGCCGGATTTGCCTTGTTTGTTGGCGGATTGTTGGGCGAATAAAAGCACGCTGGGGTCGAGAATTACTCCTTCAGGGTCGAAGAGGAATTCTTCGGGAATGGTATCTTTTTCTGGTTCTTCTTCAGGTTCCGGGTTGTCTTCATCCTCTTGGTCTTCTTCGTCTTCTTGCTCGTTTTCTGGTTCGTCTTGTTCTTGTTCTGACTGCTTTTGAGGAGGCGGTGGGGGGGGAGGAGGAGGAGAGTTTTCGTCTGGGGGAGTTTGAATGATGGTGGCGCGGGGTACGATGACTAATTCTACGGCGCGGCGCAGGTCTTCGGCGTTAACTTCTGTGCGTCCTTCGATGGCGGCGGCGGCTTTGGCGACGCGGACTGCGAATATTTCGGCGCGGTGTCCTTGAACGCCACCCCGGATGGCTTCTTCTACTAGGTAGGCAATTTGTTCGCGTTTAATGCTGACATCTTTGAGCCATTCTCTGGCTAGGATGATTTGGGTTTTGAGGTTGTCGGTATCTTCGCTGTATTGATTGAGAAAGTCTTGGGGGGAGCTGGAGTAGGATAAAGCTTGTTCTACTGCATAGACTCTTTCTTGTAGTTCGAGTGCTGCGTCGGCTGAAAGTACGATCGCGATGCGATCGAGCAAATGTTCTCTCAGTGGCCCTTCTTCGGGGTTGTAGGTGGCGATAAATAGAGGTTTGCAGGGGTGTTGAAAGCTAATGCCTTCGCGCTCTATTTGGTTGCGCCCTTCGGTTAATACTGTTAGCAATTGGTTGGAAATATTGTCATCGAGGAGGTTGATTTCGTCAACATAGAGGACACCTCGATTTGCTTGGGCTAAGAGTCCGGGTTGAAATACGGTTTGGCCGAATTTCACTGATTGTTCGACATCGACTGAACCTAAGAGTCTGTCTTCGGTGACACCCAAAGGAATTTGAATGAAGGGTGTGGGAATTATTTCTGTATTTGGGGAATTAGTATCGGTGGTGTGGGCATCTTGCCCGCCATTTTCTGGTAACAAGCCTGATGCCTGTTCTGCAACAATTTCATTAGGTTCGGCGTTGCAAAAAGAATCTTTAACAATTTCAATGGGTGGCAGTAAGGAGTGCAAGGCGCGGGCCATTACTGATTTTGCTGTACCGCGGCGGCCTGCGATCGCAACTCCTCCCAATCCGGGATCGACTGCTGCTAACAGCAGGGCTAATTTGATTGCTTCTTGCCCGACTACGGCGGTGAGGGGAAAGGCGGTGGTGGAAGGGCTAAGGTTGGCTGCAGGCATAGGATTTTCGGATGTAAAAATTTGAACTTAATGTTTAGCTTACTTCTTGGAGTATTTTAACTTCTTGCGGCAGAATCACGGTAAAAGTTGAGCCGACTCCTATTTCTGATACTAACTCGATTTTGCCTTGCAGCAGTGAGACGAGCCTCGATACTATCGCTAATCCCAGGCCAGTGCTGTCGGTAGGAAAGAGCTGTTTGCCTGCTTCTCCTGCTTGAAAGAAGGGGTCAAAGATGCGGTTTGTATCTTCGGGGGCGATGCCAATGCCGGTATCTGTAATTGCGATCGCCCAATTTCCTTCTCCAGCATGGCGGCAACTTAATTCGATGCTACCAGATTCTGTATAGCGAATGGCATTGCTCAGCAGGTTGATCAGAATTTGTTGCAGCCGCCCAGAGTCGGAGATTACTTGTGTTGGGCCGCCGTCGCTGGTAACAGCGAGCTTTAGTCCTTTAGCATCAGCAATGGGCTGCATCATTTCTACTACGGTGTTAATTACCGATCGTACATTAGTTGGCCGCAAGTTAAGTTTAATTTTTCCTGCCTCGGCGCGAGAAAGTTCTAGTGTGTCATTAATCATGCGAAGCAACTGTCTGCCATTACGCAATACTCGCTCGATGTGTTCGATACCTGGGAGGGTATCTTTAATTTCAGATTGCCATTTTTCTTGGCGCAAGAACAGTTCGGAATAACCAATAATGGAGTTAAGAGGAGTCTTGAGTTCGTGAGCTAAATGGTAAACGTTTTCTTTATTAACGCTGACGAGGCGAGCGAGTTCTTGATTGGTGAGTTTTAACTGAGTTTGAATTTGTTGAAGTTCCTGCAGCCTCTGAGCGACGTAGCTATTGAAACACTGAGCAATTGCTTCGTCTACTACGGCATCTATCAGCCTAAAAGCTCTGAATACGTCGGCGGTGGTTCCTGCTAGCAATTCTGATTCTAACTGCGAGAATATTACTTGACGCAATAAGTGGTATTCCCTGGCTACTTCTGCTGCGTCGTAGCCTTGTTCTGCTCTGAGAAATCCGTGATCTAAACTGGCTTCAATTATTAGTTTTATTTCGCTGTTTTGATATTGGGAAAGCACTGTGGCCATCGCCGCCAGCAGGTGAGGTATGTGATTTTCGATTGCTGAGTGCGGTAATGCCTCAGCGCTTTCAATTTTCCGATCCTGACGAACTGCTTCAATCCACTTCTTGACGATAGTATCGGTTTTGTCGGCGAGCACTTGGCTGTAGTCCATGATGTCTGCGTGGGGGTTGAGTTTGGCAGAGATTGCCCATGTTTCATTGTAGTGGAGCGATCGCCAGATTGCCATATCAAACTTCTGGCGATCGCGACCCTGCCAAAAGAAGTAGTTTTGATGTGATTTTTTCCCAGTGCCGGAACTCTCTCTAGGGGTCGATCCCAGCTTGTTGCTACAATAATCAGCCCTTCAACCTATTGACAGAAGAGCCATAAAGTAGTAGATTGCCTCACACTAATAGTTTTTAATTTTAAGTTTTAAATTTTTCAGGGGAATAAATGGAAAACGTACAAGCTGTGATTGCTGCAACAACATTTATATGTGTAGTATTCTTAATAATTACAGAATGGATACACCTCACAGTAGCGGCATTTCTGGGAGCGGTGATTCTGGTTTTTACCCATGTGATGACGTTAAACAACGCGATCGAATATATCAGTCGGAGTCACGCAACACTGGGCTTATTCTTCGGTGTGATGGTAATGGTGAGAGCCTTTGAGCCTACCAAAGTATTTGAATATTTGGCAACTCAAATAGTTATTTTGGCTAAAGGCAAAGGCAAAAATTTATTGCTGGGCATTGTCGCAATTACTACGCCAATTTGTGCAGTTTTGCCCAATGCTACGACAGTCATGCTGCTAGCACCATTAATTCCGCCAATAGCCCAAGAAGTCGGGGTAGATTTTGTGCCCTTACTGATTTTAATGGTATTTGTGGCTAACAGTTCGGGACTGCTGACAATCGTGGGCGATCCGGCGACATTCATTGTTGGCGATGCTATTAACATGAGCTTTGCAGATTACCTAGCTCAATTAAGTTTGGGCGGGGCGATCTCAGTAGCAGTCTTAGTGGCGATCCTACCTTGGCTGTTTCCCGAAATCTGGAACAAAAAATTAGAAGATTTGGATAACTTGCCGCACCCAAAAATTAATCACCAGCGAGTCTTAGCAGTGGGCGGTGTAATTATAGCTTTCGTGCTGACATTTTTTGTAATAGGAGAGTCTCTGCCCGTGCCTATTTCACCGGCGGCGGTTGCTTTGTTGGGGGCTGCATTGGCAATGCTCTTAGCTCACCATTCCCAAATTGATTCTGTTAATAATATTTTGCGGGATTTAGATTGGAGTACCCTGCTATTTTTTATGTCATTTTTTGTGCTAATTGGCGGTTTGGAAAAAACCGGGATTATCGGTCATCTGTCAGGTTTTTTAGCAGTTATTTTAGGAAAAAATATTTTTTTGGGTTCTTTAGGTTTGTTATTTGTTGTGGGTTTGATGTCGAGCGTGGTACCCAACATTCCGCTGGTGGTGGCGATGGTGCCGCTGCTAAAACAATACGTTGTCAATGTCGGGTTCGCACCGGCAGAAATCCTGGCTCCAGATTTTGCAGGGCAGTTTCCAATCGAAGTGCTGCCGCTATTTTATGCGATGATGTACGGGGCAAATTTAGGGGGAAATGGCAGTTTGATAGGAGCTTCTTCTAATATAGTGGCGGCGGGAATTTCCGAGCAGCACGGACGCCGGATTTCTTTTCAAACTTTTCTGCGTTACGGATTTCCTGTGATGGCGTTGCAATTGGTGGCTGCGGCTGTTTATGTAACTATTCGGTTTCTGATTTGAAGGAAGAAGGAAGAGGGAAGAAGGAAGAAGGAAGAAAAATTGATTGGTAATACCAAAGTATCTAAAATCGCAAATAGCTACTCCTCAAGACATATTGACAAAATGAAATGCTCGTGCTACCTTTATTGAAATTGGCTTAAAAAGTCAAGCCTAATCGAGCACCGCGCGATCGAACCAAGCGTGTGGCTGGAGCGGAGGAACCAATTTTCGGGGCGAATCTCTAGAGAATTAAAAAGCAAAGTTAAAAATTGCCAAATTTGAGTGTAATTTTTGATTTTGAAATCTCACGAGAAGGACATCTCTCAGTCCTAGCCCGTCAGCTAACTTCGCAGGCATTGAGAAGAGACTGAAAAGCCAACTTTCTGAACAAGATAGTTTGGCTTCGTCAGTGTCTCAGGTTGGTATTGTTCAAGATTCTTGTACCTGCCCTGACTCTGAAGGAGTTTGAAATGTTCATACAGCTTAATTTATCTGCGATCGCAGTTGCAGGAGTTGCAGCGTGGAAGCGGGTAAAACCCGTTGTCATCCGAGATGCTGTTTTGTTACCTGCTGCGGGTTTTTTGGGAATTCTTGGCTTGTGGTGGATTGTTGCCAGCTTCAACAGCGATTTGATTCCCACTCCCTATCAGGCGTTAATCGCTAATTTAGATTACATATTCCATCCATTTTACCAGCGCGGGCCTGGAGATATAGGCATTGGCTGGCTGCTGCTAGCGAGTTTGCGGCGGGTGTTGGTGGGATTTTTGCTAGGTGCTGCAGTTGCGATTCCCGTGGGATTTCTCATCGGGATGTCGAAACCAGCAATGATGGCGCTCAATCCGCTGATTCAAATCTTCAAACCGGTGTCGCCGCTAGCTTGGCTGCCCATAGCTTTATCGATTTTTAATTTAGCAGAGCCGTCGGCAATTTTTGTCATATTCATCACGTCTTTGTGGCCGACAATTATCAACACAGCTTTGGGAGTTTCTAACGTTTCCAAGGATTATCTGGATGTGGCGCAAGTCTTGGAAATGCCACGCTGGAGGCGAATTACCAAGATAATTTGGCCGGCGAGTTTGCCATACATTTTTACAGGTTTGCGGATTAGTTTGGGGATTGCTTGGCTGGTAATTGTAGCGGTGGAAATGCTGACAGGCGGCGTGGGAATTGGCTTTTTTGTCTGGGATGAGTGGAGCCGTTTGAACCTGAGTTCGGTATTTTTAGCGGTGTTTGTAATTGGCTTAACTGGACTTTTGCTCGACGCTGCTGTTGACAAAGTTCAGGAATTAGTAACGCATCGATCGGTGAATAGTCACTAGAAGGAAGCGAACAGTTAACTATCAAGTGTCAACTGTAAGGTGCGTCGCTCATCAATGGTCGATTTTTGTTTGTGATGGTTGGTGGCGACGCACCCTACAACTGTCAGGTGCGTCGCTCATCGATGGTCGATTTTTGTTTGTGATGGTTGGTGGCGACGCACCCTACAACTACAACTTCAAATCTAAAATCTAAAATCTAAAATCTAAAATTGTATGAGTGACAAGTTTTCCAATGAATGGAAGCGCCGCGAGTTTTTGCAAGGAATGGGCTCGGCGGTGGCGGGAATGGCTTTATCTGGTTGTGCAATTAGCGCGGATCGATCGGCAAAAGGACTGACAGAAGAAGCCTCAGCCGTAAAGCAGGTTGTCGATTCCCGAACCTTAGAAAAACCAAATTTAACCGTAGGATACGTGCCGGTTAACGATTGTGCACCATTTGCGATCGCCTGGAAAAAAGGCTTTTTCCGCAAATACGGTTTAAACGTCCAACTCAACCGCGAAGCAAGCTGGGCAACCTCCCGCGACGGCCTCATCTTCGGCCGCCTAGACGCCTCCCCAGTCGTATCCGGCGCCGTCACAAACGCCCGAATTGGCGCAGAAGGAGCGCGTCACGCACCCCTGTGCGCGGCAATGACAATCCACCGCCACGGCAACGCCATGACGATGAACAAAGCTATGTGGGATTTCGGTTTGCGCCCGTGGAACGAATACAACGGCAATTTGGAAGAATTTGGCAAACAATTTCGAGCTTTTTTTGACAGTCAGCCGTCGGAAAAAAGGGTTTGGGCAGTGGTTCTGAGTTCTTCGATTTACGAATACTTTGTCCGCTACATATCGGCGGCTGCGGGTGTCGATCCGTTGAAAGAATTTCGGGTAATTATTGTGCCGCCGCCGCAGATGGTAACTAATATCAGGATTGGCGCCATGCAGGCTTACATGGTGGCAGAACCTTGGAATACGCGGGCAATTCAAGGCAATTTGGGAGTGGGTTTTACCTTCGTGCAAGGCAAGGAAGTTTGGCTGGGACATCCCGATCGCCTTTTGGGAGTAATGGAATCATTCATTGAGGAAAATCCGAAGACTTATTACTCGCTGGTTAAGGCAATGGTGGAAGCTTGTCAGTATTGCAGCAACCCGGAAAATCGCAGTGAAATAGCGGCGCTGCTGACTGAGCGATCGTTTACGGGGGCGAAACCGAAAAAAGGGGCGATCGACAAATTTACGCGGCCGGCAATAGTTGGCGACTACAACTATGGAGGGTTTGACGAAAAAGACCGCACCATACAATCGTCCGATGCAACTATTTTCTATGACATTCCTAAGAATTTGCCTCAAATACCGGGAAATCATTCAACATTTATGTGGCAGTCTCAGAGTATTTGGTTGATGACTCAAGCCGCTCGCTGGGGACAGATTAAAGAAGTGCCGAAAAATGCTGAGGAATTAGCTAAAAAAGCTTGGAGAACCGACCTTTACCGACAGATTGTTGCCGAAATGGCGATCGATTGTCCGAAGGAGGATTACCAAGTGGAACCTGCAGAACTTTTTATTGATAAAAAGGCATTCGATCCAAGCGATCCGGTGGGTTATTTGAAGAGTTTTGAAATTCGAGCCAACCGCCCTCAGTCTTTTTTTCAGTCTTAATGTTTGAGATGTTGCCTTTTTCCTCATGTCCCGCCAGGGAATAAATTCCCTGGCTAATAGCTAAAGTCGGTTGAAACCGACTGCCCAATTTGAGGATTTAGGCAATAGCCAGAAAAGTCAATTAACACTTTACTACTTTTTAGGAGAATACCGTGAGTCAATACACATCTACTTCTACCAGTACCAAAAATACCGTCAAGAGCGATCGTCTATTTCTAGAAATTGACAACTTGTTCAAGTCGTATAAAAATGGTGACGGTAGCGAATTTAGCGTTTTGGACAATATCAATTTAAGTATTGGAGAAAACGAATTTATTTCGGTAATCGGTCACTCTGGGTGTGGCAAATCAACGCTGCTAAAAATAGTGGCTGGTTTGGAAAAACAGAGCCGGGGAATAGTGACACTGGAAGGCAAAGAAATTCGCAAACCGGGAGCCGATCGCATGATGGTATTTCAGCACTACGGATTGCTGCCTTGGCTGACGGTGCGGGAAAATATTCGGCTGGCAGTTGATGAAGTTTTGCAAAGTCTTAGCCGTTCCGAGAAGATTAGTCTTGTCAACGAACACCTAGCAATGGTAAACTTAACATCGGCAGCCGATAAATATCCAGACGAAATTTCAGGGGGCATGAAACAGCGGGTTGGGATTGCGCGAGCATTGGCGATTCGACCGAAAATGTTATTAATGGACGAACCGTTTGGAGCGCTGGATGCTCTGACTCGCGGCAAGTTGCAGAAACAGGTGCTGGATATCTGGGAAAATCACAGACAAGCTGCAATGATGATTACTCACGATGTGGATGAAGCTATCTATATGTCCGATCGCATTGTGCTGATGACAAACGGCCCGGCTGCGACGATAGGTGAAATTTTGTCAGTGCCGTTTGCGCGCCCGCGCGATCGCCAAGAGTTGCGGGAATCCCAGGAGTATTACGAACTCCGCAACTATGCTTTGAATTTTCTTGATCGCTACTTTACCCAAGACGAATAACGCCCGACGAACAGAGAAAACAATTCACTTAATAGAGGTCAAGCCTGTGAATCTCAAAACAATGTTAGCGCGTTTTGAAAGTGCATTGGGATACCAAAATTTAGCAGAAGAAATGGTATTGCTGCCGGAGCCAAAAGTACCCATTTCTAAGAAATCCAAATCTCCACAACAGCCAAAAACTATCAATTTTATTGTCGGTTACAACAGTTCTCCCCAAAGTCAAATAGCTCTGGATATTACCCTTTGGATGGCGCATCAAACTCGTTTAGTAACAACTAAAGAAGTCACGGTTCAAGTTGTCTACGTGATCGACGAATCGCCCAAAAGTTACGGCGAAGATAGTTGCAAACTTGCTGTAGCAAATGCCTTGGCGGCACAGCAGAAAGTGTCTGATTTAGAGGGAACATTCGCTCTTAATTGTGCAGCACCTGCACTCGCTTTACCAACCGAAATCCCATCGGTATCCCAGCAAAACACTTGGATCGATCCGCATTATTTCCAAGCAATTTATGGTCAAAATAATGAGTACGAGGTAGCAGATAAGTTGCTGTGGCAAGCGCGCTGTTTGGCTGAGGAATGGCGCGGTTTATTCAAAGCTCATTTACGTATCGGGCAGGTTGCTACAGAACTGAGAAATGTGGTTGAATTAGAATCAGCAAATTTACTGTTCTTGGGCTGTGGTTCTGGCAACCATCGGCTCGTTAGGGAACTAGGCAATAATTTTCCGTGCTGCGTGCTCGGTATTCCTTCGGCACTCAGCTATCAGATGGATGTTCAGCCTGAAGAAAGTTTGAGCAAGTTGCAGTTTGCTACAGCTATACCTGCACGTTAAACTTGTTCACTCGTTGGGCCAGAATCTAATTATGTAAGGTGCAGCGCACCCTACCGCTATAATTCGCGCGCCAAACTTTTTTTGCCTTAGTCCTAAGTTGATGAAAAATTAAAAATAGTTTCCTCCCTCGAAGTCCTAATTATGAGACAATTAGGACTTTTTTTGATTGTGGAGAATTTTAAAATAGTCGTAAAATAAAATTATCGGCACTTATCTGATCATAGACAGTTCGTTAACTAATTTTATCCTTCCCCGGCACACAGATCGCAGCAGGCGATCGATCGAGCGTTTGTCTTCCTCAGTCAAAGTTTCATCAAAAATAGCAGCCATCAAACCGTACCTATCCGCTAGAGTAATGTAGCCATTTTGATTCACTTCGGCAAACAGCTCGCCCAAAGCAGATGGAATCAGGTGGACAGGAGTTTGCATAGTAATTGACTCTCTACTCGACGATCGCGCGATCGGGCATTTCTGCATTAACAAAAGGCGATCGCACTATAAAAATTTATAGCTGTATTGCCTTTAAATGTGTGACAATAAACAGCAAAATTTGTGATAGTAAACAGCAAAATTTGTGAAGTAAATCACATTAAAAATTGGCGGATTATGCTAAGATTGCAGTTGCCGTTGAGCGAAGACATAGCAACTGCAAACTTAATTTTTTCTAAAGATTGTAAATCTGGACTTCCTCCACAGGTTCAGCTAACTCAAACTTAAACACCCGCGAATAGAAATAGAATTCGCCGTCAAGAGTTCTTTTGATATTTTCAGCGCGGCGAAAACCATGCTGTTCTCCTTCATAAGCAACATAAGCAACCGGCAAACCTTTAGCTTTCAATATGTCTACCATCATTTCCGCTTGATTGGGCGGAACCACTTTATCTTCTAATCCTTGAAAAAAGATAACGGGACAAGATAAACGTTCGGCGGAATGAATCGGCGAACGAGCTACATACAAATCTTTTCTTTCAGGATAAGGCCCGATTAATCCATCCAGATAGCGCGCTTCAAACTTGTGAGTATCCGTTGCCAAAGCTTCCAAATCGCTAACTCCATAATAGCTCGCACCGGCCTTAAACACATCGCGGAAAGTAAGAGCGCACAGAGTGGTGTACCCCCCTGCACTGCCTCCGGCGATCGCCATTCTTTCGCCATCAACTAAACCTTTTTGAGCTAAATATTTAGCACCGTTAGCGCAGTCGTCAACATCGACAATTCCCCAACTATCTTGCAGTCTTTTTCTGTATTCTCTGCCGTAACCAGTGCTGCCGCCGTAATTAACATCGAGCACGGCAAAACCGCGACTCGTCCAATATTGAATTTTCAAATTCATACTGCTAGAAGTAGCAGCAGTTGGGCCGCCGTGACTTTTAACAACAAGCGGCGGTTTTTCACCCGCAGGCGCTGCAAAATCTTGATTTTTCGGGGGATAGAAGAAACCGAAAGCAGTCAAATTGTTTTCCGTGGGAAATTCAATCGGTTCTGGTACTGAAAGATAACCAGAGTTGATGCTTAAATCGCTCGATTTCCGCAGAATTTCTAGTTGACTTGTTGCTAAATTTAGTTGTACAATAGCCGTAGATTCAGTCGGCGAACCTGCGAGAAAAACAACAGTTTCTCCCCGCGCTTTGACCGACGAAATATCAGTGTAAGGCGTATCAATTGTTGTCAAATGCTTAGTCGTTAAATCGAGACTAGCTAAATACCACTTGCCTTGCTGAGTGTAGGTGCAAATAATTTTGCTTTCCGAGACAACGGCATAAGTAGACATTCCAAAAACCCACTGAGGAAGTCCGAATTCAGCCGCCATTTCGCACAAGCTGGTTTCTATCTCTGCTTCCCCCCTTACCAAGGGGGGATTGAGGGGGGTTCTAGATTGCCAGCGGTAGAAATTCCACCAGTTCGACTTGTCAGAAACAAAATACAAAACTCCATCGGGCGACCATTCCGGTTGAAAAATCGACTCATCAACCCCGCCAGCAACTAAGTATTTTTCACCTAAAGAACCGTCAGCCTTAATTTCTGCTACCCACAATTCTGTGCCATCCCACGGCATATTTGGATGGTTCCAACAAATCCAGGAAAGTAGAGAATTATCTGGACTTAAACGAGGGGATGCATAAAAATCATTGCCCTGAGTTAAGATTTGAATATCTTCGCCGTTATCTAAATTAATGCTAACAATAGTATTGACAGGTTCGCCATCACCTGCCTTGTCTTCGCGCACGCAAATCAGGCGATTTCTCTGCTTGTCAATTATCACATCTGCATAGCAACAATTAGCAGCAGGTGTCAGAGGTTCGGGTTGAGAATCTAATGCTTGAGAATAAATACGTTGGTCTGCAAAATGAGAAAAATAGACAACACCGCCAGCAACTGCAAAAGCAGCGCCGCCGTATTCGTGAACGCGAGTGCGAACATTAAAAGGAGGCGGTGTCACGTTGTTGATTGTACCGTCAGGAGTGCGCCGCACGAGGACGCTTCTTCCCGCTTCCGAAGGTCTTCCCTCAACCCAGTAAATATCATCGCCGTCAATAGCAA
The DNA here is from genome assembly GCF_036705265.1 of Microcoleus sp. B4-C2. NCBI lineage: Bacteria > Bacillati > Cyanobacteriota > Cyanophyceae > Oscillatoriales > Microcoleaceae > Microcoleus > Microcoleus sp. B4-C2. Next base: position 92,365 of record NZ_JAUBUB010000005.1, on the reverse strand, counting down.
TTTGTCCGAGTCCGACAGTTCCAGAAACAATTAAATCGGAAGAAATAGGTGATTTCCAAGAGCCGTAAGGTGATACTGTATTCATATAGTTGAGGCAGTTGTGTTTCTCGAACAAAAAAATTAATATTTGTACTTTACACTAATTCAGTCACCGGGGAAGCAAAATGTCCAAAAAACTCGTACTAATGGATCACGACGGTGCAGTTGACGACTATCTCTCAGTCGTGTTGCTGATGACAATGGAGGAAGTCGAAACTCTGGGAGTAATTGTAACTCCTGCGGACTGCTACATTCAACCGGCGGTGAGTGCAACGCGCAAAATCCTCGATTTAATGGGGCGTTCAGAAGTTCCGGTGGCGGCGAGTACGGTGCGGGGACTCAACCCATTTCCGGTGTTATTTCGGCGAGATTCCTTTGCAGTCGATCGACTTCCCATTCTAAATGAAAAAGGAACCATTGACACGCCGTTAATATCAGAACCAGGACAAAACTTTATGGTGCGAGTTTTGCGGGATGCAGCCGTACCAGTCACATTAATGGTAACGGGGCCGTTAACAACAGTAGCGCAAGCTTTAGATATCGCGCCAGAAATTGAAAGCAAAATTCAAGAAATTGTTTGGATGGGAGGCGCCCTCAATGTTATCGGCAATGTTAGCAAAGATATGGAACCGGGACAAGATATGTCGGCGGAATGGAATGCTTACTGGGACCCGATAGCAATCGAGAGAATTTGGCAAACCCAAATTCCCGTTGTCATGTGTCCTTTAGATATCACCAATAATGTACCGCTGACTGTAGAATTTTCCAATCTCTTAGCAAAACAGCGCAAATATCCAATTTCCGACTTAGCAGGACAGTGCTATGCTCTCGCAATATCTCAAGATTACTATTTTTGGGACATTTTGGCAACTGCTTATTTAGCGCATCCCGAATTTTACCAAATGCGAGAATGGGAAACAGAAATTATTACCGAAGGCATCAGCCAAGGACGCACACAAGTTAAAATAGGAGGACGAAAAATTCAAGCAATGGATCAAGTAGACACAGCCAAATTTTACAATTACATATTACAACAGTGGGCGAGGTAAAAATCACAATATCTGCTAGAATCGAGCAAAATCTCCGTACAAACCCCCCCAGACACAAATATTTACCTCCTCTTCTCCTCCCTCTCTTCCTCTGCGCCCTCTGCGCCCTCTGCGGTAAAAAAAACTCATCTCAAAAAATGCTGCCAATTCTATCAATTCTCCCCTTAGCCCAAACCCCTCCCGCACCTCAAGAAATCCTCCAAATCCAAGAAGTGCGACCTCTCCCCGGACAGTTAGACAACATACCAGTATTTAACAGCAACAGCCCCGAATTAGTGCTGCAAGAAGGAATTTTGCTTTCGACATTTCCCCCGGATGGTAAAAGATTTCCGGCGGCACATTTAAACTTTCCCTTTCAAGGACGTTTCGACATATTTGCCCACCACATAGCCCGCGCACCTTCCCCGGAAGATTTGCGAACATTGTATCAAGGAGTAATTGTTTATAATCCGGGCAATAAACCTGTAAGATTAGATATATTGCAAGCTGCGAGTTATCTCAGTCAACCCGATGCACCTTTTATTGAATTGCCGCCGCAAGTCGATAATTCAAACAGTAATATTTACGCAGGGCCGGGAAGTCGCGCTGTGAATGATATTCTCAGAGGAAGGAGACAGTCTGACTTTGAGCCGCAGTTAATTATTCCACCGGGAAAAAGCCAACTGTTGATGAATCATCCGATACCGGTGCGGGAATTGGTACCGCCGCTAAACGGTCGATCGACCTTGATGCGGTTACGCAGCAATGGTATAGTCTATGTTGCCAGTCTGGCGATGTTTGCCCGAGTTGATGCACCGGGAAACGAGCGATCGCCCAACTTAGCAGAATGGCAAAACTTATTAGACAATGGTAATATAGCTGGGCCGCGCGATCGAACTCCCACACCGCCCGAAATCACCGAAGGTCAAATAATTTACGGTAGAGTTGCCGGTGTAGCATTAGGTTCAGAATGGCGAGCCCTTCTCTCAGACAACCCCGCCACATCAAACCTAGCAATTCCCCAACCCGGAACAGCATTTTCCTACCCATTAAGCAGCCTCCCGCGCGGAATGCTGGGAACAAATCAAGTGCAAAGTGCGAGAATGCTAGTCCGCTACCCAGATACAGCATACCGCGCCCACGGCAATTACGGAATTCAATACAGTCTCAGCTTGCCGCTATACAATTCTACCAGCCAAAATCAAACTGTAACTGTCGCAATTCAAACTCCAATTAAGACAGACAAATTAACTTCAGGAGGACTTAGTTTTTTAGAACCTCCCGCACCTCAAACTTTTTTTAGGGGAACTGTCAGAGTGCGCTATAATGATGACAATAAAGTGCCTCAAACTCGGTACGTGCATTTAGTGCAGCGGCGGGGACAGCAGGGGGAACCTTTGGTAAAACTAGAGATGAAATCGGGAGAAAAGCGACTTGTACAAGTAGATTTTATTTATCCGCCCGATGCGTCGCCGCCGCAAGTTTTGACAGTGAAAACCAATTAAATTTGATTTGATTTGAACTTGTTTAAGATTAGCAATTATATTATGTCCGGTCGATTACCAGAAATCAGGTAGGGGCGGGTTCACAAACAATATCTGCCAATAATTAACAATCTCAAAAACCCGCCCGACCGGGATATTAGGGTCAATCGAGCGGACATGATATTAACCGGATTTCCCATCTCGACAATGTGTTTGAGAGCGTTTAAGGATCGCGAATTAAATAACTTACAATTTTAATAGTTATTGTGGGATGGGCGTCCCGCCCGTCTTTTTTGGACGGGCGGGACGCCCATCCCACTTTCAAGAGTGGAAGTTATTTAATTCTCATTCCTAATCACTCTCTTCCAAAAAGGTTTGTACTCTACCGTTCGGTCGCAAAACAACTCGAATTTTAGGGTTTTTTCCATTAGAAACAGCAGAAACAAACGGCTCGCCGGCTAATGGCATATTAATTTGCTCGATATAATCTGCTGCTGCTTTTCCCATCGGCATAATACTTTCAACTGACCCATTTTCATCGATCAGCACGCTGTATTCCAAAGTTTGTTCCATTCCTTCAGGAGGCTTCCAGCGTTCCTCAAAGTAAGTTCTAGCTTCTGAAACTTGAGGAATAGTATCAAATAAAGTGTGGTTTTTTCTGCTGGCTGCGACCTGGTTGTTGTCCTCGGACTCGGCGGTTGGTTGAGCGTCCTCAAGGGGTGGGAGTTCGGTACTGGCTGGGGGGACAATCGGCTCGATGGGGCGGGGGAAGGGTTGCGGCGGGGGAACGGGAAATCGGGAAGCAGACAGGGATGGAGGCAGGGGGGGCGGTACGGCGGGAGCCAGTCTAGGCGGTAGTGGGGGCAGCACGTAGGGTACTGGTGCGGGTGCTTGGGGGGCGGAAATGGAGGGTTCTTCGGGGGCGGGAATAGTGATTGTTTGCCCTTGAGGGAAAGCTGGGGCGCTCTGTGGGGCGCTGGCTGCGCTGCCGTTGGCGGGAAATAGCAGGGGTGGCTGCTGGATGGGGCTGGGTCTGTTGGTGGGGGGAGTTGGCGCGAGGGCGATGGGGGGCAAGCTGGGGCTGGGAGAGGCGGCGGTGTTGATGGGCGGGGGCGGCAGGGGCGGTAAAGCGGGTGTGGCTGCGGGTGTTGGTGCTGGGGGTGTGGGTAGGGCGGGAACTGGACTGGGGGAAACGCCTGCAGCTAGCTGGGGGTTTCCTGGAGCGGTGTTCAATTGTGGATTGGCGGGGGCTGTGGCGGGGGCTGTGGCGGTTTGCGGGGAGGTGGCGGTTCGATCGAGCATTTTGATAGTTCCTGTCGTCAGACCGGCGCCCGCGACCAGCAATGCTGCCACCTTGAGCCAGGGTGAGGACAGTGGCCGTCGGGACTCGCGGTTGAGGTTGGGAAGCGCCATCACTTCGGCGGCGCAGTCATCTAGTGCTGTGGCCAAGTCAAACAGTTGCAGGGTGCTCAAGGGCACTACTGGCCCGGATTCTGCGGCGCTCAAAGAGCCTAAAAACAAGTTATGGGCAAGCAAGCCGCGGGGTTCTAAGCGGGGGGGAACCGGAAGGTAGGCTGTGTTTGGGGCGGAGGTTGCTAGTTCGGAAGTGTTGACGGCTCGATCGAATATAACGGCATTACCCGCGGCTTGTGGCGAGTCTGGGCCTGCTGCGGTACCATCGGTTTGAGAGTTGAGGTTGCTTTCCCAATCGCGGGATTCGCCGAGCAAGTTTTGGACGTAGTTGCTGACAGCTTCGTGGAGGGTTTCGAGTTGAATTCGATCGCCCCTGAGAGTAACGTGTTCGGTATCTGGCAACCTGGGGTCGTCGAGTCGCAGCTCGAAACTTAAAGATTTAAACACCGGTTGGCCCGCCCAGCGAGATAGAGGCGAACTTTTGGCTGTGATTTCCAGCGTGCAAGTGGGGGGCGTGTACCGTTTGAGAACCATAGCAGCAAGCAAGAAGGAAGAGGGAATAACTATGTTTTATCTGATATTTGGCAGTATTCTCAACAAGCTTTTTTAGCAACAGGCAAGATGCCTGTTCCACAATAAATAAATTTTTTGGTGGAACAGGCATCTTGCCTGTTCCGGATCTTTGTCATTCTCGTTCCCATTATGCTTAGCTTAATTTTTAGCGCGGTCTAGAAGAGCCAGCCAGAGGCGGCGGTGGCCGCCGGGACTGCTGTAAAACAGCAAATCGATCAGGAGTTTGAGGGCCAAATCAGTCAACTCTCGGGCTGATAAATTTTCTCCATCTTCCATGCGCGAGCCATAAGTGTTGCTGAACCTGTCAATATAATCTCCCAGCAAAGCGATGGTGTGAGGTTCGCGGTTTTGTTCTGCCATTTGTTCGAGCAAAGCAACAGCGCGGCGGATTAAAGCTTGGTGCTGTTTTGCCAAATGACAGCTTATCAAAACGAGCGATCGAGCTTCCTCCACATCTAGTTTTTTGCGCCCTCCGTGGCCTTTCCGCAGCGGGTTAGATTGGCGCAGCCGCCACAAAGCTACCCGATCGGCTACCATTGGCTCTAAATTCAGTTCGGCTGCTACCTTGAGCATCGCCTCTGATCCTATTTCTGCCAGTGCTTCTAGGGCTAACAGCACTAAATCCAGTTGGGCTTTAATGTTGTCCAACTGGGTAGGTTCTGGTGCTTTTTGGGTCAATTCTGCCCAGTTGGGAGATGGGCCCGTTTCGTTTGTGGGAGCGGAGGGCTTTACGGTCGAGCGCATGGCTTCAGCACGGGAAATTAAGACAGGTTGAGGCAGGATATCAAACAGTATGCAGTGATGAAAGCTTTGCGGCCTGTGGGCAACAGCATATCTGTTAATTGGTCTGCTTTGTAAAACTTATCTAAACTTGTCTAAACTCATTTTTAGACACAATTTCGTGTTCACTTCCTACGCTGTTGGATAGACGGCTAATCCCAAGGTAAGTAGGCTATCCCCCTCAAGCCGAGGGTTCCCAGTTCAAAATGTTCAGACTTGCATTCAAATCGCGTTCTAAAGATATACCACAAGCAGGACAGTCGAAAGTCCGAACGCTTAGTGGCATATCTTTTTTAGTGCCACAATTCGAGCAAGTCTTAGTGCTAGGGAACCATTGGTCTACCAGCACTAAATGTGCCCCATACATTTTGCACTTATAATCGAGTTGACGCTTAAATTCGTAAAAACCTAGATCCGATATTGCCCCAGCCAGCTTGTGATTCGCCATCATGCCCTGAACGTTCAAACTTTCAATCTTGATTAGCTTGAAAGTTTGGGCTAAATAAGTTGTTAGCTTGTGAAGGAAATCTAAACGAATACGAGCTATCCGCGCGTGAAGTCTGCTGATTTTATTGTAGGTTTTGCGCTGGTTTTGGGAGCCTCTTACCTGTTTTGATGCTTGGCGCTGTAAGGTAGCAAGTTTGGTTTTCGCTTGCTTTAACGGCTTTGGTGCATCAAAGACCTGTTGGTTTGACAGTGTTGCAAAAGATTTAATGCCTACATCAATCCCTACAGAACTTTCAGGCTGCTGAACAGGTAGACGTTCTGCATCAACGCAGAATGAGACAAACCAGCGATTTCCTTCTTTTGAAATCGTGAAAGTTTGAGAGACGAAGCTACATTCTAGAGGTTCAAAAAGTCGAAAAGTTCCCAGCGTAGGAATCTTGATCGTTCTGCCAGCGTTTAGCAAAACTTTGCCGTTAGACGAATCGACCGTAAAAGATTGACCGTCTCTGCGACTAGCGAATTTCGGATGACCTGCTTGAACAGAACGATAACGACTAAACGCATCTTTTAGATCGATTAACGCATTCTGGTAAACTCGACTAGACAACTGGTTCATCCAGCCGAATTCAGGCTTTTTCTTGACGTAGTTGGTGAGAACTTTCTTGACTTCGTTGATGACCTTCGAGTCTGTAAATTGTCCCTCGCCATACATTTGAGTTCGCAAGCTCAACCCAAAGTTGAAAACTACGCGCCGGAATCCTGCGTGTTTTGCCATCAACGTCGCTTCTTTGTTATTTAATTTGAGCGCTCGTTTAATAGCAAACACAAAACTTCCTCTCAATAATCAACTATGGAGAATTTTAGCAAACTATTTGGCACTTTAGTCAAGCTCGTTGCTTTGATTCCGGCCATCCTAACTGCTGGACGGATTTGCGGGTGAAAAGTTGCGGCTTCAAGTTCGATCGATCGCAATCCGCAAAACCCAGATATTTTTACTTTTAACCATGCTACGCCACCGGCTGCCACAAATCAATGTAAATAAACCACCGTCACACCTGCACCTCCTTCTTTTTGACTGGCGAGTTCAAAGCGGGAAACCTGCGGGTGAGAAGCAAGGAACTCGTGAACGCCGCGCCGCAACTGTCCCGTGCCTTTACCGTGAATTATCCATAGCACTCCGTATTCCACGGCTTTGGAAAGAGCTCTGTCTATTTCGATTTCTGCGTCTGAGACTCTCGCACCCCGTAGGTCGATCGAATTATTAGCAGTGCGAATGGCAATTTCGGGATTGGGTTTTGCAGGTTCCGCCGCTGCTTGCTTAGCTTTAGCCGTAGCGAGTGCTTGGGCTTGGGCTGCAACCTTGGCTAATTGAGCTTTAGTTTCCGGTTTTTGACCGTCGAGGGATTCAATTTCTCCTAGTTTGACAGTCATTTTCATAATCCCAAACCGAACGCTCAACTCTTCGTTAGCATCGGGGCCGCTGAGGACTTCGGCTGTTTGGCCCAAGCTGGGAATGCGGATGCGATCGCCCACTTTCGGCATAAAACTCGGTTTGGGTTTAGCCGGTTGCTGTCGAGAGGGCAGGTGTTTTTGGGAAATTTGATTTAAGGTTTCTGTCGCTTGTTGGGCATTTTGAGCCGTCTGGTTGCCCGACTGCAAGCGACGAATGATTTGAGCAATTTCTGATTTTGCCGACCCGATCGCCTCATTTACTGCCACTTCCTGAGCTATTTTTAGTTCTCGCTCCCGCTCTTGCAAAGCGGCTGCTTTTTGAGAAACTTCTCTGTGCAGTTTTTCGGTTTGGTGTAGCAGTTGAGTTGCTTCTCTGGCCTTGGTTTCCTGTTTCCGGCGCTGTGCTTCGAGTCCAGCAATCACTTGATTGACATCTTGAGAGGCTCCCCCGACATAGGTTTGAGCTTCTTCGACAATTTCTGTTAGCAAACCGAGTCTTTTGGCAATGGTGAGGGCGTTGGAACGTCCGGGAATTCCCCACAGCAAGCGATAGGTTGGCTGCATGGAATTGTCGTCAAATTCTACTGAGGCATTTTCAAAGCGGGAGTCTTGATATTTGAGGGCTTTGAGTTCGCCAAAGTGGGTAGTTGCAACTGTTAATAGGGAATGTTGGGCGAGGTATTTCAACAGGGCGATCGCCAATGCACTGCCTTCAGATGGGTCTGTCCCCGCTCCTACTTCGTCTAACAAAACTAAAGATTTGGGAATTGGTAATTGGGAATTGGTAATTGGGATTTGGGGTTTGGGAATTTGTAATTTAGGTTTGAGAATTGGGAGAGCAGAAACAGTGTTCTGCGTATCTGTGGCTTCTTCGTCTTGCTGTTGGGAATTAGTAATTTGAAGGTTTGAATTTTCTTCCCCTTGGGCCTGCGATTTATTTTGTAAAACTTCTAAAATGCGGCTGATGCGGCGGATATGACCGGAGAAAGTAGACAAACTTTGCTGCAAAGATTGTTCGTCACCAATATCGGCCAAAATATTGTCGAACCAAGGCAATTCTACGGGTTCGCGGGCAGCAACAAACATTCCTGCTTTCGCCATTAAAGCTGCCAAGCCCAAGGTTTTGAGGGTGACAGTTTTGCCGCCTGTGTTGGGGCCTGTGATGGCGACGACGCGGATGTGCGGCCCGATCGTTAAATCGACCGGCACGACTGGAAAGCCTTGCTCGTGCTGTTGCTGCCAAACTAATAACGGATGGCGCAACTGGCGCAGGGTAATTTGCGATCGCAGGTTGCGAATTAATAATTGACTGTTTTCTGAGTTTTCCTCATCTTCTTTTTCCTCATCTTCTGTTTCGGGATTTTTGGGTGCTAATTCTGGCTCTCCCAATTCGATAAATTTCGGCGGATTTGCTTGCAACCAAAAACTATAACGCGCTTTAGCGGCCGCTAAATCTAAAGTTGTAACTACCACCACCAATCTGTCTAAATCGGGTTTTACTGCTGCGACTTGCTCCGTGAGGGCGCGGCGGACTGCTTCTTCTTCGGCTTGTTCTTGCCGGAGCAACTGCCGCATTTGGTTGTTAAGATTGACTGTGCTGTGGGGCTCTACGTAAAGAGTCGCGCCGCTGGCCGAGGAGTCATGAACGATGCCCGGTATGGCATCTTTTTGGGGAGCTTTGACGGGAATGACAAAGCGTCCGCTTCTTTGGGTAATTAGCTGTTCTTGTACGGCGTTGGATTGGCGCTGCAAAATCCCCTGCAATATTTGATAAATGCGATCGCGCAACTGTCGCATTTGAACTCGAATTCCTGCTAATTTAGGAGTGGCTCTGTCTGCTACTTGAGCGCGATCGTCTATACAGCGATGGATTTCTTGCTCTAGTTCGGGATAAGTCCGCAATTGGGCTGCCAGTTCTTTGAGCGCCGGCACATCTGCCTGAGAGTCAATTATCCGGCGCAATTGCCTTGCTCCGGCCAGGGTAGTAGCAATTGCCAGCAATTCTTCGCCGCTGAGCAAACCTTGAAGTTCGGCTCGCTGCAGAGAAGTGCCGATGTCTTGGATTCCTTCAAAACTCAAAGCACCGCCAGCGCGGCTCTCTAACTGATAAGTTTCCTGAGTTTGGGCGAGGAGTTCGGCTGTTTGAGCTTGAGTTGCCGGGATTGCGAGGTCAAGGGCGGCGGCGACGCCGAGTTTGGTGGCCGCGAAGGTAGCCAAGTGCTGACACAGGCGCGGCCATTCTAATAGTTCTAGTGTTTCGGCTTGAATCAAAGTTGAGGTGGTGTTGGTAATTGGCATTCCCAGGCGCTGACCGAGAAGGTGAATTTAACGATACTATTAATTAATTTTAAAGTTTTTTATTGTTTCCTGGCGCAATTTGAGAAAGTATCTGCGATCGCCCTCCGCAGTCTTTCTGCCGAAAGCTCTGATGTAACATTATTACGAAGGAGAAAATTGGCATTTTTGCATTACCCGTCTAAAATTATACCTTCTCGTGATACCATTTCCCAAAAAATATGCAACTTTAGGCAAGCTCCCAACTATTATACAGTAAGTCAATCGATTTTAGATTTTAGATTTTAGATTTTAGATTAAAGAATTGAAGCATTGACTTGCGCGAGATAAATTCGGGGGGCAAGTTTCTCGGATACACGTTTCTAATTTCTCTACGGATGAATCACGTGGCGGGTATCCTGGATGTTTTCGGTCATTACCAATTTTTTACTCTAAAATATAAAATCTAAAATGGTATGGGCTATTTTTGGTTTTGAGGGAGCGGGTATGGGCTGTTTTTTGATGTAATTGAACTATTTTGGAATTTTAAATCTGTCAGCGCAATTCTGGCGGTTGTATCCTAAAAAGTAATTTGTGGAGATGATAGAAGTATGGCAAAGATTCTGGCGATCGTCGCGGATACTGTGACTTTTCAAGTTGTGAAAGAGTTACTCAGCCAAGAGGGACATCAGGTGAGAGTCGTTTCCGACGACAAGGAGGGTTTAGACTTGGCGAAGGAATTGTCCCCCGATGCGATAATTTGCGACGGGACTTCGCGTCAAATCAACTTTTTGGAGGTGTGCCGGCTGGTGAAAGCCGAGCGAGAATTGGCGGCAGCCTATTTTATTCTGCTGACAACACCGGAGCAATTTGATGAAGTTCAAGCATTGGATGAGCCCTTTGACGATTTTCTGTTTAAACCGATAGTTAAGCAGGAATTATTGGCGCGGGTGCGCGCGTCTAAGCGATCGCACGAGTTGAGGGCGCGGTTGGAGTTAACCCAGCAAGAATTGGATCTGTCGCGCGATCGAATGCTGCAAAATGAAAAAATGTCTAGTTTGGGCGAATTGGTGTCTGGGATAGCCCACGAAATTAACAACCCCATTACTTTTATTTACAGCAATCTAACTCACGTCCAAAGCTACGCAACCGATTTAATTGAACTCCTGCGATTGTATCAAAAAGAGCTAGTCAATCCCGGAGCGGAAATTCTGCAAAAGCAGCAAGATATGGATGTGGAATTCGTTCTGGACGATTTATTAAAAATTGTGAGTTCCATGCGTACCGGGAGCGATCGCATCCGCCAAATAATCTTGTCGCTACAGGATTTTTCCCGCAGCGATCGATCGGGCTGGCAGTTATTTGATGTTTCCGACGGTTTAGAAAATACTCTGTTGTTGTTGCAGCACCGCTTGCCGGCTCGCGAGGGAAGGCGAGACATCAAGGTGATCAAACAATTCGGCAATTTGCCACAGATTGAGTGTTATGCAGGTCTGCTAAATCAAGCTTTTCTGAATATCATCAATCATGCGATCGATGCTTTGGAAGAGTCGGCTCAAGAGTTGGAAGAGTTGGAATCCATCAAATTTAAGCCTGTGATTTTGATTACCACTCAGGTAGTCGATGCTCAGCGAATTTCGATTGAGATTGCTGATAACGACATCGCACATAGCAAAGATATCACAGCCAAAATTTCCGATCCATTTTTGGGATCAAAACCTGCGGAACCACCCATATCATCGGGACTTGCTCTCAGCTATCGGATAATTGTAGAGCAGCACAAAGGAGAGTTCAAGTGTTTTTCAGAACCGGGGAAAGGCACTAAAATTCAGATAGAGATTCCGCTGCGTCACAGTTAGGAATGAGAATTAAATAACTTACAATGCGTGATGGTTCTTGTGGGATGGGCCTGAAAGCCCGTCCAGAAAGGGCGAGCTAAGAGTGCCCAACCCCTAGTCCCCACAAACTTGTGTAAATTATTTAATTCGCGATCCTTAATAGTATTTACCGTTGGTGGGGGCGGATTTTTGAGATTGTTGGTTTTAGCCTGAGATTATGGTGAATCCGCCCCTACAATGACTGCCTTTTTTTTAAATGTAAAATTTTGTAGAGGGAATGGCAGAAGTTATCGAGAAGAGACTTAAGTTGATCTTCAAGAGATTTGAAGGAGAGAGGAAGAGAATAGAAATATGAATAATGCCACGGAGAGGGGCAACCACGGGGGGTTGCCCCTACAAAACACGGTGATGTAGATGTTGTGTGTCTAGGAGTGGAATAACTAAAGGGAGACTTGCGCGCCTTGAGTATCGAGGCCGATCGCACGCACCTCAGCCTTTACCCCAAATTCCATCCAAGCAGCCGCCATCGCTTTCTCAACCGCATCAGCATTAGTAACATCCGTTAAAGCCAAAAGCGTCGGCCCCGCACCGCTAATTACCATCCCACAAGCCCCTGCATTCAGGGCAGCTTGCTGCACCGCTTCATATCCCTTAATCAGAGATTGGCGGTAAGGTTGGTGAATTTTGTCTTGGAGGGCGCAGCGCAGCCAGTTTTCATTGCCAGTTTCCAAAGCCCGCACTAGCAAACCGAGGTGTGCAGCATTAAAAATCGCGTCAGCCCGACTGTAATCTGCTGGCAAAACTTTGCGGGCTTCGGCTGTAGACAGTTCAAAATCGGGGATGGCTACCACGGGCACAATATTTGGATGCCAGGGAATATCGCAAATTTGCCAGGAACCCCCCCCCTGCCCCCCCTTGCTAAGGGGGGGTGATTGTGTGAGCCCCGCGTCGGTAAGGGGGAATTCTTCTCTTAGCCCCCCCTTACTAAGGGGGGGTTGGGGGGGTGCATTGCTAGCAGCGAGGCGACATCCTCCCAATAAAGCGGGGACAACGTTGTCGGGATGTCCTTCAAGTTCGATCGCCAATTGCATCACTTCCACCTGACTCAAAGGCTTTCCGGCTAATTCATTTGCACCGACTAACCCACCGATAATAGCTGTGGCGGAACTTCCTAAACCTCTAGCCAGCGGCACTTGCATATCTATATGTATGGCTACGGGCGGTGGTGATTGGTTCAGGTATCCGTATAACTTTATAAATGCTTGATAAGCGAGATTGCTGTCGTCTGTCTTGACTTTGGGGGCTTCTTGGCCCGTAACTGTAATTTTTAGTTTCTCGGTTGCTGAGGGTTCGAGTCGGGAGAATTGGAAGCGGTTGTAGAGGCTTAAAGCGGCGCCGATGCAGTCGAAGCCGGGGCCTAAATTGGCGGTTGTAGCGGGTACAGTAACGGTAACGGTGGAAGTTTCGGGCATTTTTTGAATAGTTAATTTGGAATGTTTAACCGCCGATGAATGCGGATGAACGCCGATCGCAGGATATTATACTATGTTTTCAAAAGCACTCTATTTTTGCAGAATTTGAAGATGCTGTATGGCATCTTGATAATCGTTGGTATTCCCGTCTTTTTGATAAAGTTCCGCTGCTTTTTGATAATCAGCGATCGCCCCCGGTTTGTCTTCTAAGAACTCGCGGACTCTGGCGCGGTTGTAGTAGGCATCGCCGTAGTTGGGGTTGATTTCAATTGCGCGATCGAAATCTGCTTTAGCTGCTGGGTAATCTTTGAGATTGCGGCCGTGGATGATGCCGCGTTTGTTGTGGGCTTTGGCGTAGTTTGGGTTGAGGCGGATGGCTTCGGTGTAATCGGCGATCGCCCCTTGAATGTCTCCCGCCTCTGATTTGGCTAAAGCACTATTGAATAAATCTTCAGCAGGATTTTGAACAATCGTTTTTTGAGCTATTAATATTGCTGAGGATTTAGCAGAGACAGCAAGGGATATATTACCAAAGATAGTAAAGATTACTAGAGTAGCAATTAAATTGTAAAATGATGATTTCATAATTTAGGCAAAAATTTGAGCGACAGAACAACTAAAACCGGGCAACAAAGGCGAAGTTAGTTCATCATTGCTCAACAGCGTAGCAATGAGCCTTAAACTTGCTAGTTCCCTGCGATAAACTTCTATTTGCTGCAATTGCCAATTCACAACCCAGTATTCCTGCACTCCTCGCACTGAATAGAGTCTAAGTTTCAAATCTCGATCGCGTCTCTGATTGTCTGCACCGGGGGATAACACTTCAACAATTAACTCGGGTGCGGCGGTTAAATGGCCGGCTTCGTCTAGCAAGATAGCCAAGCGTTCATTACTCGCCCAAACTACATCAGGAATGACGTTATCAGCGTCCGTGAAAATAAGACCCGGATTGATGGCGGCTCGTCCCAAACCAGTAGACATCGACCAAGTATCAAGGCAAGAAAAAAATCTGCCACAAGTCTGTTGATGCCCCCAATGCGGTGCTCTAGTCATAAATAGCTCCCCATCAATAATTTCATAGCGATCGCCGTTATCGGGCAATAGTTCTAAATCGGCGGTAGTCCAGCGTACTTTATCAGATATTGTCTGGTTCATACAAGCACTCTTGATAGGTGATAGAAACATTCTAAACCATCGAGCTTCTTGTCGATCCACAGCTTGAAACAATCCGGCTACACTGACTTTCGCTTTTTGCAGGCGAGACTCAGAATATTGAAACCCGCCTGGGCGCGGGTTTCGTTTTTGTAGGGGCGATTTCGCATCGCCAAATTGTCCGATCGCCCAATTTAAAATTATTGAAAATTTAAAATCGCGCGATTACTTCAAAATAGTTTTAGAAGCAATCCGAGTTTTCTTGCGATCGGCTTCACTCAATTGTTCGCCAGACTGCAAGCGAGTAGCAGAGGTTTGGAGCACAGTTGCGGCACTTTTATCGCCCATTTGCAGAGCAGTTTTAGCTGCAGTTTGCAGCATTGTCGCCGCGCCGGCTCGATCGCCCTGTTGCAATCTAGTTTCGGCCAGTTGAGTTTGGCGGTATTTAGCCAAAGCTAAAATGTGCTGCTGCACCATTGGGTTAAGTGCCGGCTGATAAACTTTCACGACATTAGCGGAAAGTGCAACAGGATCGGAAAGCAAACCTTGGCCGACACTCGGATCGTCGTAGCGAATTTGCAATTGCCCGATCGCCTGTGTACCTTCGGGCAACTGTCCAATATAAATATTAGCCAAAACTACTCGCTCTATATCCTTCATTAAATCTCCCAGGCGTACCATAAAACGATCGCCCTCTTGCTGTACCGGTAATTCGATCGTATCCGGGGCAACTTGGGCGATCGGTTTGAGTTCGGCTAACCGTACTTTTGGCATCAGTGAAAATAGCAAATAAGCATTAGTCAAACCTACACCTTGGATGCGAGTAAATAGTTTGCTAAACTCGTCAACCGCATCTTCGGGACGCTGAATGTGAGCCAGAGCACCGCCACCAGCATCAGCAATCTTTTCCAAAATATCCTGGTTCCAGTTATCGCCAAATCCTAGAGAATTTAAAGTCATGTTGTAGTCGGCAGCCAATTTAGCCAACTTCAAACAGCGGCTGTCGTCGCCGTGTTCGTTTTCGCCGTCAGTCAGCAGAAACGCCTGAGATATAGCTTCTTTTTTGCCTTTGCCCAACTCTTCAATACCTAACTTAATGCCCTCATCAATTGCTGTGCCGCCGGCCGATCGCAATTGCTCAATTTGCCGTTTAATACTGCTGGGGTCTCCCACAATTTGATTGGGGACGAGGACTTTGGCTTTATGATCGAAAGCCACCGCGCAAAAGCGATCCCCGGGCTTCAACCTGTCCAGCAACCGTCCGGCGGCTTGTTTGACTGTTTCCAAGGGGCGTCCGCCCATCGAACCGCTGTGGTCGAGAATCAGGCACAGGTTTAAGGGTACGCTGGAGTCGATCGAGCTTGCCGTCGCAGACACCGAAATCGCTAGCTGGCGCTGCGTTGAGGGCGCAGCAGCGTCAAGGTTAGGGTCGTTTAAAACCGGGAGCAAACTAACTTTCATGCGGGATACCTAAAGATTGCGTTAGTATTTCTTTAAGAATAGCTCCATCAGTTCAGGCAACATTTCGGTTATGTCAGGAACCTCAGCCTAAGTGCATGAGGCTTGTAAGAGATTCTTGCGAGCCGTCCTGACCAGCCTAAGACTTTCGAGGTCTACGTTTTTTGAGTCATGACACCCTGGGATGCGAAGCTAGTCCCCTGCCCTGTCATTTGCAGTTAAACAGTTTTAAGGTCACTGAAACAGTGCTGCAAGTTTAACAAGCTCTAAAAACATTGGCGAAGCTAACTTTACCCGTAAGGGAGTTTTGGAGAAGACCACATCTCCACGGAGGGGCAACCATACCCCTCCACCCCAATCCAATGTAAAGCCGTCCTAGAAGGACGGGGTTTCAGACTCATTTTTCTGATGAACACACCCATTAAAGCAGTGCAATCGCCATACTACGGGGAAGGGAACTCTCGGACGCCACCTCCCGATTTGCCATCCCTGTTGCTGAAGGAGCGGATCGTTTATCTGGGGATGCCTCTGGTGCCTGCGGTAACAGAACTGATTATTGCTGAACTGTTGTTCTTGCAGTACGAAGACCCCGAGAAGCCGATCAAAATCTACATCAACTCGACCGGCACTTCTGGTTACAGTGGCGAACCCGTCGGCTTTGAAACAGAAGCCTTCGCTATCTGCGATACGATCAGGTACATTAAGCCGCCCGTACACACTATTTGCCTCGGTTCGGCAATGGGGATGTCTGCGATGCTGTTAGCGGCTGGTACAAAAGGCTTTCGAGCGAGTTTGCCCCACGCTTCCATTGTGTTGCACCAACCCAAGGCTTACACGCGGGGTCAAGCAAGCGACATTCAAATTCGCGCTAAGGAAGTGCTGGCAAATAAAGCGACGATGCTTGATATTTTTGCAAGCTGTACTGGCCAACCGATCGAAAAGATTACTAAAGATATGGATCGGTTGCTGTACCTGACGCCCCAGGAAGCTAAAGAATACGGTTTGATCGATCGCGTTCTTGAAAGTTCTGAAGAATTGCCGAAACCGCTGCCGGCTGGAGTCCTCTAATTCGGTTAGGGGGTATTAGTTATTAGTTATTAGTTATTGGTTAGGGTTTATTGGTCATTATAACCACAAACTAAAAAACCGGAAATAACAACTAACAAATAACTAATAAACCATAACCAATTGCCCGATCACCAATTACCAACTAAACGGAGTTCCGAATTATGCCTATCGGTGTGCCAAAAGTTCCCTACAAGATGCCGGGGGGTTATGATACTCAGTGGATTAATATCTACGATCGCCTCTACCGGGAACGGATTATTTTCTTGGGCAGGGACGTTGACGATGAAATTGCCAATCAAATCATCGCTGTGATGCTCTATCTTGATTCGGAAGATTCAGGTAAGGATATTATTTTATACATCAATTCCCCAGGCGGGATGGTGTCGGCAGGCATGGCTATTTTTGATACCATGCAGCACATTAAATCAGACGTGGTGACGATTTGTGTGGGCTTGGCTGCTTCGATGGGTTCTTTCCTGTTAGCTGCCGGTGCGAAGGGGAAACGGTTAGCTTTGCCTCACTCGCGCATCATGATTCACCAGCCTTCTGGGGGCACGCGGGGACAAGCAACGGATATTCAGATTGAGGCCAAAGAGATTCTGCGACTGCGCCACCAACTCAACGGTATCTATGCTAAGAATACTGGCAAGCCGATCGAGAAAATCGAGAAGGACATGGATCGCGACTATTTCATGTCCGCTGAGGAAGCCAAGGAATACGGCTTGATTGACAGAGTGATCGAAGATCGTCCGTAAGTTATTTTTGCGCTACCGTAGTGCGGGCAAGCCTCGCACTACAACCCAGTTTTTCGGTAAATTTTGGCAGAATCTTTACATTGAAGGATTCTGCCATATTTAATGGTACTATCAACGCTCATTCATGCTAGATGGATATTGCAGATTATTACCGACAGTTAGGGCTGAGGTTAGGTGCGAGTTTATCGCAAGTTAAGACCTCTTATCGGCAGTTAGCGAGACAGTATCACCCCGATGTGAATCCGGGAAACGAACAGGCTAAAAATAAGTTTATTGCTATTACTGAGGCTTATAAGTTCCTGGTGAATGTTGCCCCCCACCATGTTGCGGAGTCGAAAGTTGCCAATTCCACTGTGCCGCCTAGTTCGACACCGCCGGATCGGGGGGTGAAAGCTCAACCGCAGGCAGTTAAGGTGACTCGAAAAGAGGCTGCGGTTCAATCTCATGCGGATCTGTCGGCGGTGGAACAAAAGTTAAAGCAAGATGCTTATGTTGAGTTGCAGCAGTTGCTGAAATATCACAGGTTCCCGCGGGCGATCGCCTTGATTGAGGGTTTGGCCCAGCGGGTTCCCGAAGATTTGGAGGTGCGTCAGTGGCAGGCGATCGCCTATCAGCGCTGGGGACGGCATTTGATCGGAGAAAAGCAGGTTGATAAGGCGAGAATTTATTTGAAAAAGGCTGTGAAAACTGACCCTCACAATCGGGCTTTGTGGGCGGAAGTTGAGCGGGATTTTCGCAGGTTGGAAGAGATTTATTGAAGCGATGTTGCGTCCCCCTTTTGCAGGGGGTCTGCGTCGTGAATTTTTAATTTTTCTAAAATAACTTGGGTATTTTCAGGTCTGTTTTCTGGTAGCGGTTCCATCAATTCGTCGATCGACTCTAGAAGTAACGGGTCAATATCTACAGCCTGGTTCCTCCAATTAATTTTACCAGTTTTTTCATTAACGGGAAAGTCGATCGGCTGTATGCCTGTTAATAAATGTACAAAAGTACGTCCCAGGGCAAAAAAGTCCGATCGCACGCCTGCTTTACCTAGAATTTGTTCCGGTGCAGCGTATCCAGCAGAACCTATGGGTGCGGTCTCTATCTCTGCTTCTGTGGCGGCGCCGAAGTCAATTAATCTCAATTTTCCATTGGCTTCAACCATCAGGTTGGATGGTTTAATATCCCGATGCACTACATGATATCTGTGGATTTCCTGCAAAATGTGAAGCATTTGTTGCAGCCAATCAAGGGCGAGCTTTTGAGAAACGTAGTGTTTTTTAGTTAATAATTCTGCCAAGTTTTCTCCGCTAATTTTTTCCATCACCAAACAAGACAATTTCTGGAAGTTCTGGGGGATTTTAATTGGGAAATAACCGTCTGGTTCGACTTGGGGAACAGATCCCTTTCCGGCCAGCCAAATCAAAACTCGCGCTTCTTGCTTGAACAAGCGAACTAAATCGGGGTTGTGGGCGTGTTTCAAGACTTTTAAAATTTTGACAGTGCCCCATTCGTTTTCCCCGGTTCCCAAATCTTCAACTTCAAAGATGTCTGTGGGGCGTGCGGGATTGGGCGATCGCACTGGTTTAAGGATGCGATAGCGATCGGCAATTAACAAATCCGTGCCACAAGCTTGACAATTTTGAGCAGCAGCAGGATTTTCGCGTTGTTCGCATTGAGGATTGATGCAGTAAATCATACCATTTTAGATTTTAGATTTTAGATTTTAGATTGGAAATGACGGACGCTGTATCGGTTTAGAGCTTGGTTTTGCATTTTTTTTTTGGGGAAGTCGTATCACTTTGATTGATAAATTACCATAAAACCCAGCAGTTCTGATCGTCTACAGTTATGTCAGCGCGGGCGCTACAATTTGTCCAATCTTTGGTTGCGGTTACGTCGAAGAGTTTGGTCAAAAATTCAGTCATTTTGCGGATAATCTCTTCGGCTTTGACTTCAACTTTTTTGGACTCTGGCGGCAGTTGTTCGCCTTCTTCGTCTTTGGGGCGGTAAGTACGGGAGATTCCAGAAAGCACAGCGGGCTTCTGGAGTGCTTTTTGAGCTTCTGCGAGTTCTTGGACGGATCGGCTTTTGATGCCTTTTTCGATCGCAATAATCTGATTTAAGCGTGCCATTGTTCGATTTTATTGACGCTGAACTCATATCAAGCCGGGTTGATACTGATCATCAAATTGTTTATGCTGTGGCTTTTAGGGCTTTGATAACTCTCCCTCATCAGTACAAACCTCACGATCGTTCTTGAACCAAACTTGCTCATCATGTAGTATTCCATAATTCAATATAAATTACAAGCTTTCTTTTCTAGGCGCGGTGCCAACAGAGCCCGTCGCTACCGTACTCAGCAATTTATCTCTCAAAAACTCGGCAAAATCTCTAGCGTCGCTGCGGATCAAGTGGATGCCATCATTGGTACGCCATTCTCGCTCTTTCGGGGGTGGCAGCCACTCAAAACGATCGGACGGAAACAGCTTTTTAGCCAATTCTTGGACTTGTTTTCTCCTGATTGCAGCGTTAACTCGTGACTCTTGCGGTATGTCAAATAAAACTACTTTTGCCCCGCTATTTTTTTGGATTTCTGCGATTTGAATTTTAATAAACTCAGCTTCTTTTTTTATAGCTTCTGCATCTTGTTCAGACAAAGGTTGACTTTGAATATCTACTATCGTTTGGATAGCTTTTTGGGATAAGTCGGGAGTAAGATATCGACCTTCTAATCTGTCTAGAGCCTCTCGCGTCACTTTTTGACTCGGCTTCGATCGACTTTTAAAAACATCCACAAAAATGCTAATCGGACGGTATTCCTCTCTCATCATTGGTAGATACTGGCGTAACCAATAAAAAAGAGGATGATACAAAGAATCCATTAATTCTGTATCTATTTTCCGAACAATAGTATCGTTAATTTCCACCAAAACAATAGGAGGCTTGGTTTTACTTCTTTTAACTATTTCTAAACCTGTTTGGCTCGCTCCTCCCCCCAAGGCTATGCTCTTTACGCCCTCTCCAATGTCTTTAATATTAAGGTTTGCAGCTAGAGAACTACCTACCATTACCATTTTTAGATCGGAATTATCCTGATATACATACCTTTGAGTTTTAACAATATTATTTTGAAGCAGGCTAACTCCATCGGAAGCAGGCAAAACTCCGCCGCTGACGAGCGCTTGATAAAAACTCATTATAAACAGAAAAATTAGTACCGGGCGCAAAATCGGTCGCAACGGGAATTTGACAAACATAGAACACCTTCTAGAATTGGAAATAAATAAATTGTTTCGAGCTGCCACTGTTGAGGAATATCATTGCTAGCATAATTCCTAAAGCTAAATCTTGATAAACGCTCCAGACTTTTTGGCCGTTTTTATTTGAATCCTGTTTCATCAGATTTTGCCAAGTGGGAAAATGGGGAATGTGATAAATCACTACTGGTAGGGAAAAAATTAGCGTCGGAATAATGTGACTCCAACCGGGCTTGATTTTATAGTTGCGAACTAAAGTAACTGCGAAGTCAACCGCTTCTTCAAATCGAGGCAGTTTGAAAAGCAGCCATCCCACGGAAACAAAAGAGAAAATGCCTAAAACGCTAAGGCTGTCCAATAATAATTGCTGCCAGATTGGTTTGGTTTTTGCTTGATTTGGTTCTGGCAATTTGTTTTTGGATTTGTCGAAGCCAAAAAAGCGTTCTACGGCTAAACCCAAGCCGTGATAAATTCCCCAAACTGCATAACTCCAAGCAGCCCCATGCCATAATCCTCCTAAAGTCATTACTATCATTAAGTTAACATAAGTTCTGATTCTGCCTTTGCGGTTTCCGCCGAGGGGAAAGTATAGATAATCTCGGAGCCAAGTTGAGAGGGAAATGTGCCACCTTCTCCAGAATTCGGAGAGGGAACGAGAGATGTAAGGAAAGTCGAAGTTGTCGGGAATTCTGTAACCCAAAGCGGCTGCAAAACCGATCGCAATTAAGGAGTAACCGGCAAAATCGGCGAAAATTTGGATTGAGTAGCCAAACAGCAGTGTCAGGTTGGTAATCGTTCCAAATCCTTGGTAGTAGGGAAAGCTGATCCAGAAGGTATAGTCTTTTAAGTTGTCGGCGATGACCATTTTTAGGAAGTAGCCGACAACGAGCGAGCGAAAAATGAAATTCCAAGGAATATCTTTAAAGTATTTAGGAACAATCTGGGGATAAAAAGTCTTGGATTTTAAAATCGGGCCTGACAGTAAATTGGGGAAAAAGCTAATAAAAAATGAAGTATTTAGCAGGTGTTGGGTGAAGTTGGGCGAGACGTAAGCGTTTGCTTCGGTTTCGCTTTTGTTTTTTTGAGTCAGTACGTCTACGATTAAACTTATGCCTTCAAATGTGTAGAAAGAAATGCCGATAGGCAGAGGCAATTTTAATAATAAATAAGCAATGCTGCCTTCGGAGCGAGCAATATTAAAAACATCGGTAACAAAGTTAGTTAGCAAACCAGCGTATTTAAACAAGCTCAAAATTAATACATTGAGAACGACTCCCGATAAAGCCCAAAAAAATCGCTGTTTCTTGCCAGAAATCCGGGCAACTTGAAAGCTGACTGTAGCGTTGATAAGAATGGAGAGTAGCAGGATCAGCAACAGTGCGGGGGCGCTCCAACTGTAAAAAATAAAGCTGGCAATTATCAGGATGGGAACCTGCAATTTTTGCAACGGAGGGAAATAATATATGGCGAAAACAATCGCAAAAAATACTAAAAATTCAATACTGTTAAATAACATAATTTGTGATTTCGCTCTTTTACGTAGCCTGTGACCCACTATATCAACCGCCTGGGACTAATGGCAAGACTAGCCCAGAACCCGATCGCGATCGCGCATCCTACCAAAGTGTAGCAAATATCACTCTTTATGAGCGCTGCGACTACCTCTTGAGATAGATGCGGAAATACCTCCCAGGGCGCGTTGTCATTTCGGGAAACATTTCTTAACATATAGATAACAAAGGGAATCCGAGGAGACACTAAAAATCCTTAAGCCCTTGGGGTGCCCCGGTTAATCAAACTTTTCGCAAACAAGGGCTAAATTAATGAACAAGCAGCAAAACTCCGAAGTTTCAGCATTTTTGCCCATGCTCCAAAAAGGCATTTGGCTGTTTGGGATTCTCTCTTGGATATTCGGGCTGACAGATAGAAGTATTGCACTATTATCTGACGGATATTTGTCGGCGATCGATATTGTCCAGCTATTTACAGCATCATTTTTCTTCATTAGCTGGCTGTTTTTAAGCCCGTTTTTGGGCCTTAACTCCCAGAGTCAGCCGAAGGAAGAAGCATCTCCCTAGTTTTTAAGTTGTAATGTTAGTTTCTCGATCGCTCTTTCTTTCTTCTGGAGCAAAGCGGGCCGGCCAAATGCGATCGCAAAAAAACAAAGTTCCCGCCGTCACGCACAGCGGAATTGCCAACAAATTCAACAGCGGAATGCTCACCAAACCCAAACAAACCAAACCAAAACTCCCGCTGGCCGGCAAACTCGCCCAAATTATCTCCAACTTCTCCTGAAAAGGTCGCCTCCGCCTCTCCAAAGGTGCATCTAAAAAGTCCAAACAGACAATAGTCGCGCCCAAAGCTACGCCACCCAAACTGCTAAGAATAGAGCCGACACCAGGGATAAAATTTAGCAGCAGCAGAGGTATACCGACGCTCAACAAAATTTGTAGTTTTCGCAGTTCAAAGGCGATCGCCCTTTGAATATCCCCAAAACTACTCGCCAAATTCATTGGTGCTTCTGCGGGCAATTGACCGTTCCGCAGCAGTTCCAATTGTTCGGAAAGTTTGCCGTACCAGGGCGAACCTAAAATCACGCCAAACTGCACTAACAAAAATCCAATTATCAGCAAAAGTCCTGACACTAGGAGTACGCGCAGCAGCCAGCCGAAAGCAACTGTTAACACGCCGAGAAAGCTCAGCCAAGCGGGAAAACTCGCAATTAGAGCATTAAATCGGACGGACAAATCGGCAACTAAAACATCTATCCCAGCCAAACTGGGAAATAGCAAGCTTAAATAAAGACCAATACCAATTATAAAATTTAGCACCACGGGAACTAATACATAAGTCCACAGCTTGGGAGTTTGCAAAATCAGCGTGAAAGCTCGCAAAGGATAGGTGAAACCTGCCAGGAGTCCAATTGGTGCGGTAATGGCGGCGTGGGCGGGGTTTGAATTGAGCTGTTTAGACATATTTTCTGCTTTTGAAGACTCGACTCTATTTTCTATTATCCATTTTCCATTATTATGACTGATGAGGATTTATCGCAGGTTGCCCAAAAGTGAAGCTTTTTATTTACCATACCCCGGAACTTACGCCAGCCGACAAAATGCCGGCTTGCGCGATCGCAGTTGATGTGCTGCGGGCGACTACGACAATGGCAACGGCCCTGAATAATGGGGCGGAAGCTGTCCAAGTTTTCAGCGACTTAGATAAGCTAATGGCAAGCAGCGAAAAATGGCCTGCAGATAAGCGGATTCGCGCTGGAGAGCGCGGCGGCGGGAAAGTTGACGGATTTGACATGGGGAATTCTCCTCTCGACTGCACGCCAGAAAAGGTGAGTGGGAAGCGAATTTTTATCAGCACAACTAATGGTACTCGCGCTCTGGAACGAGTGCAAGCTGCTGCAACTGTGTTAACGGCGGCTTTGATTAACCGCAAATCTGTGGTGCAGTTTTTGTTAAGTAAACAGCCGGAAACTATTTGGATTGTGGGTTCTGGTTGGGAAGGAAGTTATTCGTTGGAAGATACGGTTTGTGCTGGTGCGATCGCCCAAAGTCTGCTAGCAGAAAGCGGTATTCCTGCGAGCGATTTTGCTGGTAACGATGAAGTATTTGGGGCTATTGCTCTTTATTTGCACTGGCAAGATAGGTTGCACGAATTGTTGGAAAGGGCCAGCCACGGCCAGCGCCTCCTCGGTTTAGGTGTTATTGAAGATTTAAAATATTGCGCGCAAACGGATACTTTAGATGTGCTGCCGATGCAGCGAGAACCGGGAGTTTTGGTTAAGTCGGATTTTAAAATTCCTCAAGCTGATTTCTGGGATCAATCTTCGGAACAAACGGCGAATTAAATTTTTCTGCCAGTGGTGTATTAGTAAGGTGCGCGGCCCAGCACACCCTACTCGAACAACCACAATAAAATTGGTTTGCAGCATCGGAATGCAACTCCTCATAAAAATCAGAGGACTTGCATTCCTCACTACATACAACGGAAGTTAGTAGTTATATCATGTCCGGTCGATTACCCGGATTCCTGTAGGGGCCCGTGAGCCAATAATATTTGCCAAAAACGGACAATCTCACAAACCCGCCCCGGCTTATGTATTATGGGCGATCGATCAGACATGATATTAGCGAACAAGATTTTTTTAAAAGAAAGTAGTATTAAAGATACTGGGCAGGAACACAAAATTGTTTTGTTCCTAGTCTATTGCAGGCGGAGAATTGCTGGATTCACCGCCGAATCGCTGAATTAAACACTCGGCAATTCTGGCTGCTGCACCGGGTTCTCCCATGCGGCGCCAGCCATTGTCAGCGATTAGCTGCAACCTGTCGGGGTCGCGGAGCAAAGACTGCACGGCGCCGGCAACTTCGGCGGGATGTTTGACTAAAATTAATGACGGCCCTAACAGGCGACTTTGAGCTTCTGCAAAAGCGAAAGTAAATTGCGGGCCGTTTCCGGGAATGGCGATCGCCGGTTTTCCTAAACCTACAAATTGTTCTGTAGCCGTTCCGGCCATTGCTATTGCTAAATCGGCTTCGTACAAACAATCGTTAAAACTTTGCTGAGTCAAAATCATCGTGGCGTTTCTCTGCACAAATGTCAGGGGCAATAGTAAATTAGGAGATTCTTGCTGAATTTCTTGAGCGCTAGAAACAGGAGGTCGCAAAATACTTGCTTCTCGCCGCTGCGTTCTAGTTTCGCCGTCTTGTCGCCAGCCGAAAAATTCTAAACTAGGTCGCAAAGCTTCTAAGTTTAACTCTGGAGAAATGGCTCCGAAAAATAACAATTTGCGATCGGCAAACAGCGATAAAATTCCGGCTACAGCCTCTACTATTAGCAGCCAATTAGCATAGGCTTCCGGCGCTCTAGAACCGGGGAGTAAGGTGATGATGAGCGATCGCTCGATTTCCCGAAACTCTGCGTCAGGGCCGTAAAAACCGGCGGGGTTTTCCGGTTCGAGTCCGTCCATCATCGGGTTTCCGAGATCGTAAGCGGGAATGCCCAGCTTTTGTAAGGTCTCGGCGGTGAGCGCGTCCCTGGCAAAAACGGCTCGACAGCGCGATCGAGTCATCAACCAGCGCTCCCAAGGCAAATAAACCGATCGCGACCAATTCCACCCACCGCTTACCCTGGATTTGCGAGCCAGAGGCCCGTCCTCGTCCCGCAAATAATACTCGGACTTGGCAGTACCGACAAAGGCATAGGGCGCGCCGCTGAGCCAAGCAAACAGCAGCGGTACAATATCCCCGCAGGCTAAAATAACGCCGTCTTGATTCCCAGACTGTTGTTGAGTCCGCACCCAAGCGCGGATGGCTTTAAACTGAGCGATGGTCAACTGCAGCAGGCCACCTTTGACATCGCGCAAAAATTCCCTTCTGTCCATGTAAATAAAGCCGCCCGAAGGCATTCGCTGCACCGGGCCGATGATGCGGGCGTTTTCTAGTTGAGCGAAAGCTTGCCCTTCACCCACTAGCGGAAACACGGCTAATTCTGGCGGATGCGGGTGCTGTTGCAGTTCCTGCAAGATGCGAAGGGCGATCGCGTCTTCTCCGTGGCCGTTACTGAGGCAAAGTAATTTCAATCCCAACTCTCTCAAAAACTCTCTTGTCAAAAAATAGCCGGCAAACCCTGGGACTTCAGTCTAGGGATGGAAAGCAACTTTCCACTTTAGTTTACCAGAAAAATCTTGTTTGAAAGAGTATAAAACCCGGTAATGGGGAGCCACAGGAGGCGCTCAAAATCTATGAGGCAAAGTAATTTCAATCCCAACTCTCTCAAAAACTCTCTTGTCAAAAATAGCCGGCAAACCCTGGGACTTCAGTCTAGGGATGGAAACCAACTTTCCACTTTAGTTTACCAAAAAAATCTTGTTTGAAAGAGTACAAAACACGGTAGGATCGAACCAGATCCGGCGCTACTCAAAATCTCTGCTTTACCCAAAGATATCTGGCATTTAACAGCAGTTGCTCGGACTCTGGGATACAACTTCTGAAGCGGTAAAATAACTTGTTTAATGTTGGGAGTTACAGCCGCCTGCACTGACAATTGCGCGATCGACAATTGCCAGATATCCGGCTCAATAACGCGGCGGTAAGTTGCTGCACATCTAAATTATCTGTATCCAGCCAAGCTCTCAACCATGATAGTCATACTATTTTTCGTCGATATATTGCTTTAAAATATTCCGAATTTGTTTGAGCTGAAATCCCTTAGCAAGTTGGCGCAGCTTCGAGACAAACGGCATTAAATTAGGTTCTAAACTCTCCAGCTTAGCACTCTCATCAAAAATTTCTTCAATGTCGCCCATAGCTGCGAGTTTCAAAAGTTTTACTACCGACTCAGAAGCCGCAGGTAACAGAGAAGAATAAGCAGGAAAATCAGAGGCTGGTGACAAACTGGGAGGTTTGCGCTTTTTGTTTTCCGAAGATTCCCCATAAATCCATTCTAGTCCCAAACGCACGCGCAACTGTTCCAAAAAGTGATTTGCTTCGATCGGTTTGGGAAGAAAAGCATCGTACCCTGCGAGGATGCTATCTTGCTGCGTAGCCTCGAAAACGCTAGCTGACATAGCGATTAACACAACATCTTTTACTTCCGGCAACTGCCGCAGTCTTCTTGCCGTTTCTAAGCCATCCATTACAGGCATCCGCAAGTCCATTAAAATGACATCCGGTTGAAATTCAACTGTTTTGTAGAGGCATTCTTGGCCGTTTTGGGCTTCTGCCACCTCAAATCCTAAACGTCGCAGCAGCCTGCACAACAAATCGCGATTCTGTTGATTGTCATCCACTATTAACACTTTCCGCTTGTTGCCGATAAAACCGACAAGCCAGCGTTTTTCCTGCAAAGGAGACACCTCCAAGTACCGTTTAGCTGCTGGCAATTCTAAATCTACCCAAAAAGTGCTGCCTTTTCCGAAAGTGCTGTGGACGCGAATTTCGGCACCCATTAGTTTCGCTAATTTCTGGCTAATCGAGAGTCCGAGACCTGTACCTTCAACAAACGTATTGCCTCCTACTTGGTGGAATGGCAAAAATATTTCTTCTAACTTGCTTTGCTCTATTCCCGTGCCGGTATCCTCGACTTGAAAGCGGATTTTTAAAGCGTGTTTGGCTGCGATCGGATTGTGGGAAAAGCGCATATAATTTTGTTTTAGTTCCGAGCTCAAAGTCGAGAACTCATAATTTTCTCCTTGCCCTCGACTCCAGGCCTCTGTGCCGACATAGCCGACTTTAAAAGTCACACCGCCGCTGTTAGTAAACTTAACCGCATTGCTGAGTAAATTTATGAGAATTTGGCGCAATCTTTTTGGATCTACACGAACGCAGCTAGGGAGGGGAGAGACTTGTTCGTAATGGAATAAAATTTCTTTTTGCGAAGCTCGCATCTGAAAGAGATCTGCAATGTTTTTCGTGAAATTTAGAAAATTCAACTCTTCCGGGTAGAGTTCCATTTTTCTAGCTTCAATTTTGGAAAGATCTAAAACATCGTCGATTAACATCAGCAGGTGTTGACCGCACTGTTGAATATTGCTGAGACTTTCTTGGTGATCTGAGTTTAAGTCTTTGTCGGTTTTGAGGATTTGAGTGTAACCTAAAACGCCGTTTAAAGGCGTGCGTAGTTCGTGGCTCATATTGGCCAGAAATTCGCTTTTGGCGCGGTTGGCGCTTTCTGCAGCTAATGCAGCTTGTTGGAGGGCAGATTCTGCAAGTTTGCGATCGGCAATTTCCGTTTGTGCTTGTTGAAATAGCGTCGATTGCTGAATCGCGATCGCCAATTGCACGCACAATTGCCGGAGAGATTCTATTTCTGAGGAATCCCAGGGACGGGGGCCCCTGCAATCCTGGGCTATCAGCAGTCCCCAGAGCTGATTTTCTGCCGTCGGTTGGGTCTGGGAAATGCTTTCTCGTGCTTTTAAAATTGGTACTATTAAGTTAGCTTTTACTTCAATTTTTTCGAGAAATTTCATGTGACATTCCGTCAAATTTTCCCGGTAAATATCTTCCATTGATCTAATACCGCCTTGCTGATAAACTTCAACAAATTTTTCTTTAAAACAGCCATCAATATTGTTAAAATTTAGCAGCGAAATTCTATTTTTTGCCACGGATTCCACAACAACAAAGCCGCTCCAGTCGGGATTAAAGCGGTAAATAACTGTGCGGTCTGTTTGCAAAAATTGCCGCACTTGTTTGACAGCAGTTGTCAGGACTTCTTCTAAATTTAGGGAGGAGCGAATGCGATCGAGCATAGCAACTACTAGCCGTTCTCGCCTTAATTGCTGCTGCAGTGCCATCTCCGCTTGTTTGCGTTCGGTGATGTCGGTAATTACTCCCACTAACCCGATTAAATGACCAGTTTCATCTTTAATGCCGTCGGCGCGAAATAAAGTTGTTACCAGTTCGTTGTTTTTAGTGTTGATTTTGAGTTCGCCTTGCCAAGATTTGCCTTTACGGAGCGTTTTAAACATTTCTAGCAGCACTTTAGTTTGAGGATAAATTGCTGTTAATCCGCCTGCTGTGTTTAGTTCTTCTGCTGTGTAGCCGTACTGTTGAACAAAGGCTTGATTGTGGTAGAGCGATCGCCCTGTCAAGTCAGCAATGCCGATCGCATCGCTGGTGCTTTCCACCGCTTGAGTAACTCGCAGCAAATCTAATTCTGCTTGTTTGCGATCGCTAATATCAGTAATAGTGCCGATATAGCCTTTAATTTCCTGCTTGTCTCCGATTTCTGCAATTGCCTGACCGATCACCCAAATTACCCTACCGTCTGGACGCTGAAATCGGTATTCTGATTTAAAAGGAATTGTATCAATAATTGAGCTATGCCATTCATTTTTTACCCGATCCACATCATCGGGATGTATGGCATTCATCCAGCCAATTTCTGCTGCTAATTCTGCGTTTAATCCCGTAATTTCGCTCCACCGTTGATTCACATAAAGACAATTTCCCAATGTGTCAGTGTGAAATATGCAAACTGGCGATGCTTCTGCTAAAGTTTGGTAGCGGCGCTGGCTCGATCGCAGGGCTGATTCTACCTGTTTTCTATTAGTTATATCGCGGACTATAGAAATAATTTCGCCACCGACAAGCATTGTCAGCGACAATTCTTGAGGAAACTTAGTACCGTCACGGCGCTGACCGGTCGCTTCTATATTGCAGTACCCTTTTTGCAGAAGCATCGGCATTATTTGTAATTCAAAAAATATATTTTCTGCTTTGCTGTAGAGCATTTTCCATTTCTTGCCATACATTTCGCTAGGGCTAGCCAAGCCGTACATTTTGAGATAAGCGTCGTTGGAATAAATACATTCTTTATTATTATTAAAAATAGCGATGCCGTCATAAGCAGCGGCCATTGCTACTGCTTGTCGCTGGAGTTGGGACTCTGCTTGTTTACGAGAGGTAATGTCGTGACCGACTGAGTAGATTAAACCTTCTTCGCTAAATGGCGATGCCGTCCACAGGAAGTATTTGTAAGAACCGTCTTTGCAGATGTAGCGGTTTTCAAAGGAGATACTGGACGTACCCGCTATTAGTTTTGCTCCTTCGGCAGCAGTGACTTTTCGATCGTCTGGATGAACAAAATCGATCATTGGCTTGGCAAACAATTCACTAATACTGTACCCTAAAGCTGTTGACCAAGCTGGGTTTAAACGTTTAAAACGACCATCAAAACCTACAATACAAAGCAAGTCTAAGGAGATAGTGAAAAAACGATCGCGCTCTGTTTGTGCCTGCTTTAATTCAGTGATATCCATCACTAAACCGTCCCAGAGAATATCGCCTTCCCTGCCAGATTTGCTTTCATTAGTGAGCCTTTCTGGTCTCGCAGCTCCTTGCAGCCACTTAACTTTTCCAGATGGCAAAGTCTGTCGCCACTGCTGCTGCCAAGGTTGCAGCGTAGTGGCTGAAATTGCCATTGATGCTTTTAAATCTAAGAGGTCGTCTGGGTGAATTCCATTGGAAATCAGTTCCGCATTTTGCTCTATTGCTTCTGCCTCTAATTCGTAGAGTTGTCGGCTCCCTGAAGAGATGTAAGGGAAAGACATTTTTCCAGTTGCTGACATTCGTAATTGATAAATTGTTCCCGGCAGGTTAGCTACCAATTTTTGAAAGCGAGCTTCGCTTTGTTCCAGGGCTTTTTGTTGCTTTCTGTATTCGGTAAAATCTCTAATTGTACCCACTATTACTTTACTGCCGTCTGCTATTTTGAAGACGCTTTTTTTGGTAGAAATTATGTGTTCTTTTCCGGCAGAGTCTGTGAAGCTTTCTTCGGTTTCCAAGCAGATACCAGGTGTCAATACTTCTTCATCTTTTGTCCAAAAAACAGCAGCTTCTGATTGGGGGAAAAAGTCATAATCTGATTTGCCGAGCAGTTCTTGCCGCGATTTGCCGACCAACTGACAAAAAGCATCATTTAATATCATCCAGCGGTGTTGCTCGTCTTTGACAAAAATTGGGTCTGGCGTAGCATTTATGGTGTGGTTTAAAAATTCTTCTGATGCTCTCAGTTTGGCTTCGTAGCGGTAGCGATCGCTCACGTCCAACACTACTTCTATTATCCGGTCGATAGACCTGTCCAGGCGGCGGATGCAGCGCAGGGAAACTCGCGTGTGAACTATTTCGCCATTTTTTCTGAGCAACCTTTTGTCTAAGATGTAACCGTCGCTCCTACCTGCTAACATCTGAGAAAAATTTTCACAATTAGCCTCCAAATCTTCTGGATGAGTCAACTCTAGCCAATTATTTTGCACGAGTTCGTAGCGCTCATAGCCCAGCAAATTGCACAGGGCATCGTTAACTTCTATCCAGTGGCAATTTAGAGGAATTTCGCTGTCAATAATTGGAGCGATGATTGCAATGCCGATCAGGGAATTTTCCACCACCGAGCGATATTTTTCTTCACTTTTTCGCAAAGCATCTTGACTGTTTTGGCGTTCTATGGCGTAGCGGAGCGATCGAATTAACAGTTCGCTGTCGATTTTTCTTTTTACCAAATAATCCTGTACGCCGACAGAAATCAACCGCAGGGCAAGTTCTTCGTCGTTTTGGGCGGTCAGAACTACGATCGGCACATTTACCCCGTACTCTTGTACCCGAGCAACCGTCTCGATTCCCCGACTATCTGGCAATGAAAGGTCTAATAAAATTATGTCAAAAGTTTCTTGATTCAATCGCTGCTGCGCTTCGCTGAGGCGCTCTACTTTCGTCAGCACTATACGCTGCGCGCCGCCTATTTCTGACAGCAAATCTTCAATCAGCTCAGCTTCATGAGGGTTGTCTTCTACTAACAGAACTTTAAAGCAGATAGGAGGCAAAGCTAAGTTAAAAACTGCTTTCATAATATTTGTTAATCAAGAAAATATTAAAATAACTTGAATTTTACCTTTTATTTTCCGGGCAGTCATTCAATTCCACGTACAGATACATCGATCGTCAGATTGGGGGAGGGTAAGCAAGCTTTACAAAAATATGTTTAATAAGTAAAATTATATCACGCACCAACTAGACTGTCAACGGAAAAGAAGTTTTATTCTAAATTGCCATTTATACCACTTAAAAAAATGAATGCAACTGTAGCCCATATCCCCACCCCGATACTCACACTCCTTCCCAACAATTATTTAATGTTTTTATCTCCCCCTATTAAATGTTTTGAGTTCTACATTATATATTCTACGTGACAACTTCTAATAAATAGAGAAAATGATGGATTTTACAAACATTATAGCTTATCCATTTTGCCGAAATTATGCCTCAATTAAGCGAGAGTAAAGTAAAAAATTGAACCTTGCTCCGGTTCCGATTCCACCCAGATAGATCCGCCGTGAAGTTCCACAATTTTTTGACAAATTGCTAAACCAATACCAGTCCCAGAATATTCTCTTTGAGTATGCAAGCGCTGAAAAATTTGAAAGATACGTGTTTGATGCTGTGGAGCAATCCCAATTCCATTATCTGAGACAGAAATTAACCAGTTTTCCTCCTGTTTGCAAGCGGTAATATGAACCACAGGCGTTGCATCGTGGCGATATTTAATCGCATTGCTGACTAAATTTTGAAATAGTTGTACGAGTTGAGAAATATCCCCCATTACCGCGGGTAATTCGCTGTAGGTGACAACGGCTTTAGTCTCGCGGATCGCCCCTTGCAGGTTCGCGAGTGCTTGCTCGACTGCATGATTGCAATCTGTCAGTTGAAAAGGTTTCCGACTCCTGCCAACGCGGGAATATTCGAGTAAATCGTCAATTAAAGTTTGCATTCTGGTGCAGCCCTGAACGATATTGCCGATAAACTTACTACCTTGGCTGTCGAGTTGGTCTTTGTAGCGTTTTTCTAAAAGTTGAGAGTAACTAGCAATGGTTGCTAAAGGCGCTTGCAAGTCATGAGAAGCCACATAAGCAAATTGTTCTAGTTCCGCATTTGAACGCGCCAATTCTTGGTTAGATTTTAATAGAGCCGATTCGGCGCGCTGGCGGTGGGATATCTCTTGCTGGAGTACCAAATTTTGCTCTTGCAGAGCTTTTTCAACGGCGCGACGGGTGCTGATTTCTTGTTGCAAAATTTGGTTTTTCTCCTGAAGAGTTTTTTCCACTGCTAAGCGGCTCGTAATTTCTTCTTGCAGCAGCATATTTTGTTCTTTTAGCTGCTTTTGTAAATTCCGCAGGCTGAGGTGACTTTCGATGCGGGCCAGCACTTCTTCAAACTGAAATGGCTTGCTGATATAGTCAACAGCTCCCACAGCAAATGCGTTTACTTTGTCAAATACTTCATCTTTAGCGCTGATAAAAATTACCGGAATTTCGCGAGTTTTAGGTTCTAATTTCAAATGCTGACAAACTTCGTAACCGTTCATTTCCGGCATCATTATGTCCAGCAAAATCAAATCTGGTGGATTAGAATTGCACGCTCTCAAAGCCATTTTTCCGTTAATCACGCAGCGGGGGGTGTATCCCCTCTGAGTCAACATCGTAGACAACAGACGCAGGTTTTCTGCTGTATCGTCTACTACTAAAATGTTTCCTAGTGGCGTCTCTGGTTGCTGATTGTTCATTGATTATTTCCCTGTTCCTGTTTTCTTCACAAAAATGTGGGCAGCTATTTTATTTAGGACTTACGGAAAACACCCGGTTTCTAGTAGGAATATTGGGGAAAGAAAACGAGGAATTCGCTCCTAAACCGAGTGTTTAGCCGTTTGTGCACAAGCAAGTCCTGTTATTGTTCGTTTAGCAATCCTCAAATCCCCAGCAGCAGAGTCAGAGCATTATTGTCCCAAGTCAATCCTTTATCTAAAACCTTAAATCCCGCGACTTCGCACATAGCTTCTAAAGCAGTAGCTGTAGGTAGCCACCAGCACGGCGCAAAATTGTCCATGTCAAAAACTGCTTTCTCAGTTATCCCTATAAGTGCGTTGTTGTTGATGAATGGCCGCCAATAAGCTGTTAAAATAGCTCGTTCAGCGTCGTCCAAAGCTGGAATAAACATTACTCCAGAAGCGGGAATTTCATAGCGTCCCAACTCATTTTCTATTACTTGTTGGGTAATAACTGAAGTGAAAATTAAATGCTCGCGAGTTATCTGACGCAAGGCAACTAAAATCTGCAACGGATGGGGGTGATGGTACAAAACTCCTGCACAGTGAGTTATATCGTAAGGCTCGCCAATGTCTGCAAGTTGAATCTGAGTGATATCTTGATTGATACAGTGATAATTAGCAATATTTAAACTTGTCATGCGATCGTGAAAATCTGGCCACCACTGGAGGGATGCCGGCATGGCATCAATCATTGTCAGAGAAACTGCACCGTATTTGCTAGCTACAGATACTTTTTCGCTGACAGTTCCCCACAAGCCGCCGACTTCTGCAAAAGTCTTGCCTTTGACTACTCGGGCAATGTAGCGATCGCGAATATCCTTAGCCTCTAACTCTAATAATAGAGTAGATTCCCCTGTTTGACGCTGTTTTTCTAAAATCTCCTCTAATTTTTGGGATATTTCTGGATCTTTTGGTCTAATTTCTAATGC
Organism: Microcoleus sp. B4-C2; assembly: GCF_036705265.1. Taxonomy (NCBI): domain Bacteria; kingdom Bacillati; phylum Cyanobacteriota; class Cyanophyceae; order Oscillatoriales; family Microcoleaceae; genus Microcoleus; species Microcoleus sp. B4-C2. The sequence goes on along the minus strand of NZ_JAUBUB010000005.1, from coordinate 57,851 downwards.
CATCAAGTACAACATTATGGCTTCGTTAAGCCGATCGCTCTCAGCAAACTTTTGGGCGATTTCGCAGTAAAATTCAGGAGCGTGCAGCGGCTCCATTTGGTGGTGATAGTAGCTAGTTGCTACATCTGAATCTACCGGAGTTCTTTTAGTTAGAGCCTCACCTAATTTTATGTAAATTTTCGGGAGGGACGGCTCGATTTGAAGCGCACAAAGGTAGGCAGCAACAGCATCGTTCCATGCGTGACTTCCACTCAAAGCATCGCCTAAATTGTAATAAGACCAAGAAATAGTGGGATTAAGTTCAATAGCACGTTGGTAAGCGGTAGCTGCGGCTTTCCACTGTTGGGTTTTTAACAGCGCTGCTCCTAAATTGTGGTAAGTCCAAGAGAATTCTGGATTGAGTGCGATCGCCCGCCGATAAGCGAGTGTTGCGGCTTCAAACTTTTGAAGTTTAACTAAAGTCAAAGCTAAGTTATAATGAGACCAAAATAAATCCGCATTTAGTGCGATCGCCTGTTCGTATGCAGCCTCAGCTTCCGACAATTTTTCTAGTTTAACAAGAGCATCTCCTAACTGGTGAAAAGCTGCAAAAAAATTCGGATCTAATTCAGTAGCGCGCTGGTAAGCTGCGGCGGATTCCGACCATTCTTCTAATCGATCGCAAGCTGCACCGATGCTGTAGTAAGACCAAGAATAATCCGGGTTAATTTCCACCGCCGTGCGGTAGGCGATCGCAGCTTCTTGCCATTTTTCTAAATTGAGCAGCACGCTGCCTAAGTTGTAGTATGACAAAAAAGAATTGGGATTTAAATCAATACTTTTTCGGTAGGCTGCCTCCGCTTCGCGCCAGAGTTCCTTAGCTTGCAAAACATTGCCTAATTTGTAATGAAAATCAGAAATCTCCGGCTGGAGTTGAATAGCTTTGCGGTAGTTAACAATAGCTTCGTCCCACTGCTTTAGCTCGCTAGCAGCTTCTGCTAATTGGCAGTAAGCTTCGCAAAAGCTGGGGTTTAAATAAATCGTGCGGTGGTAACAAGTCAGCGCTTTTTCTGGCTTGTTTTGCGCCAACAAAGTATTACCTAAATCGAGATATTCTTCTGCTATCTCTATCGGTTCCACCATGAGTGCTTGATACCAACAATCTGCTGCTTCTTCAGCTTGACCGACTTGGGTAAATATCCGGCTCAAATTACGGTAAAATCCTGCAAAGTTTGGTTGCAGGGAGATGGCTTTTTGGTAACAGGCGATCGCCTCTTGCCACTGTTCCCAAGTAGCGCAGACAGTGCCGAGGTTAGCAAAAGCTTCGGCAAAATCGGGTTGCAGAGCGATCGCAACTTTATACCAATACCTTGCGTCTTCTAGTTTACCCTGAGCTTGCAGCGCCTTTCCCAAGGTCTTGCAAGTCTCTGCTGAATTGGGTTCAGATGCCAAAATTTGTTGGCAAAGTGCGATCGCCCGATCGAAGTTCCCTGTAGCCAAATAAATTTCTGCCTGCTGCTGGAAATTCACTTGCACTGTTTCTGAATTCATTTTTTATTTTCCTTTTGAGTTGTCATTCCATGTAAAATTATATGCTACACTTTGCCAAAATTCAAGTTTGTGTAAGTAGATCAACCGAACACAGAATAATGATGAAAATCCGCCAAATTAATATAAACTAGATAATCATAGGTTAACAGCGAGCTAAATAATGTCAACACCTACTCAAACACCGCAAGTAAGCGTAATTATACCTGTATATAATGGATCTCGCTACATCGTACAAGCGGTGGAGAGCGCCCTAGGTCAAACTTTTACTAATTTGGAGATTATAGTTGTAGATGACGGTTCGACAGATCGCACGCAGCAAGTATTGCAGCCTTATTGTGACAGAATTCGCTACATATACCAGGAAAATCAAGGAGTAGCAGCAGCCAGAAATATTGCTTGCCAACTAGCGCAAGGCGAGTTTTTAGCCTTTCTCGATGCCGATGACTATTTCCTACCATCCAAGCTAGAGAAACAACTAGCTTGCTTTGACGCTGACCCCGCATTAGATATGGTGCAAACAGGTTGGCTGATGGTCGATGAAACAGGGAAAGATATTTTTGAAATGAAGCCTTGGCAGCAAGCGCCTAAATTAGATTTAGAAAGCTTTATTATATTTAAATGCGTGCGTCCTAGTGCGATGATGCTGCGCCGAAAGTGGTGGGAAAAATTGGGCGGTTTCAATGATAATTTTCCCTTGGCTGAAGATTTAGATTTTGCCTTGCGTTTAGCTTTAAAGGGGTGCAAAGCAGTTTGGTTAGAAGAGATTCTTACCTGTTATCGCCAGCACAATTCTAATATCATGTCAAGCGGTTTGCCGCTAATGAAGAATACAGAAATTTTGATGAAAGAATTCTTCAATCGACCTGATTTGCCCCAGTCAATCCGCCAGTTAAAAAACCAGGAACGCTATCTATGCTTCAAGTGGCTGGCATGGCGTATGTACCGCGACGGTCATCTAGCAGAGATGGCCCAGTGTTTGGAAAAATCATTGCACTATACGCCTTTTTCGCCCACAAAAACCGTCTTGAATTGGCTGGAAACTTTTAGGATAGCTTCTGAAGAATACGGTGAAAATTTTGATGCTTATTCGCTGAGTAAGTTAGTGGAATGGCAAGAGATAATTTTGATGGTGATGACTAATCCACCCCAATCTCAACAGAGTTCTCTTCCCACACCTTCAAAAGCGCAAGCGCACATTCTACTCTACAACACGGACGATCCGGGCTTGGGAGGCTTAGCGCAGTACAATCATGCCATTCTCTGTCAGTTAGCCCTATTAGGCTATCGAGTCACTTGCGTGCAAACCAAACATTCTAGCCCCTTGGTTGAGCGAGAACGAGAGTTAGGTATAGAGCACTTGTGGCTGGATTTTAGCGCTCATAAAGATTTACAGAGGCTGTTAAGAAATACTCAGGATGCACAAGAGATTTTTGCTAGTAATAGACCGGATCTGATTATTTTTAGCGATGGTTGGCCATTTTCCAATTTTGCAGCTAAACAGGTAGTTATTGAAATGGGAATACCATACATGATGGTGATCGGGTTAGTTATGCCAGAACACGCAACTTTTGCCTGCGGGGATGTAGTGCCTTATGTAGAAGGAGTGCTCTACCACTGCCTGCAAGCTAGAGCCTTGATTGTTGGCGCTTACGAACATTTAAATTTATTGTGCCAACATTTCAAGTTGCCAAAAGAGCGAGGACAAGTGATTTACTTGGGGCGTTCTCCTGAATATTTTGCACCTCCTAATGCTGCTGCTCGTCAACGCCTGCGGCAAGAAATAGACATTCCTGAAGATTCGATTGTCTGTTTCACATCTGCTCGATTGGCATCGATTAAAGGGCATCGATATCAGATCGAAGCAATCAAGCAGTTGCAGCAGTCTCCTGTGTGGTCTAAACTGTATTTTGTGTGGGCAGGAACTGGTGAGGGAAGCGCTGACAATGTAGAAATAGAATTGAGGGAAACTATTAAAGAGTTAGGGGTGAGCGATCGCGTGAAGGCGATCGGACACCGCTGGGATATCCTAGATTGGCTGGATGCTAGCGACATATTCATTTTGACTTCTGTAGCAGATGCAGCGCCTTCTCTTGCAGTCATGGAAGCGATGGCTAAGGGATTGCCGGTAGTTGCAACGGCTGTGGGCGGCATTCCTGAAGGGCTTGGTGATACTGGGAAATTGTTGCCCGATCCGAATACCGATCCAGAGGGAACCGCGAGGGAATTGGCGAAAACTGTAGAAGCTTGGGCGATGAATCCAGAATTACGGCATCAAATCGGTCAAGCTTGCAAGCAGCGCGCCGAAAAACTATTCAAAGAGGAACGGATGTTGGCAGAGTCGATTGAGGCGATCGAAAAAGCTTTACTTTGCGATGCTCGCCAAAAAGATCCATTTGTTACTCAAAAAAAGGTGCAGAGGTCAATGGCGAAAATAGAAAGCCTGGTCAACTACAGCTCTTTAGTATGGAATGCTTGGCAGTTTTACTGTCAAGAAGATCTAAGCGGAATGCATAATTCGCTTCAAGAATCTTTGAAGTACACACCTTTTTTGACTACAGAAACGCTATTAAACTGGGTAGAATATTTTGGCTATTTTTCCTCAAGCAAAGGGCATAATTTAGATACATATTCTCTAATTAATTCAGCAGAATGGCAACAATTAGTCGAGGAAGTACAGGGTATTGAATCTGTATTTTATGCACGCTAAGATACCAGATTTACCTTTCAAATTCGGATTGCTGTCAGCAGTAGAATTGCATCTGCCTTCTGCCTTCTGCCTGACCTCCGTTACATCCGTTACATCCGTTTCAGAATCCGTTGCCGAACCCTTCCTTATCACCGATAAAATTCATGTCAATAGCAAATCCGACACCGCGAGTAAGTGTAATTATTCCCGCATATAATGGATCTCGCTACATCGCGCAAGCGGTAGAAAGCGTCATCAGCCAAACCTATAAAAACTGGGAAATTATCGTCGTAGACGACGGCTCAACCGATGACACCCGCCAAGCATTGCAGCCTTATTTTGACAAAATTCGCTATGTTTATCAGGAAAACCAAGGAGTAGCGGCCGCTCGCAACCGAGGAATTCAGGAATCCCGAGGTGAATTAATTGCTTTTTTAGATCAAGATGACTTTTTACTGTCAGATAAGTTAGCTGGACAAGTTGCGTTATTTGACGCTCAGCCATCACTAGGAATTGTTAATAGTGGCTGGCGAATAGTTAAAGAGCAAGGCGAAAGTATTTCTGATATAACACTCTGGGAATATTCGCCTCAGCTAGACTTAAAAACCTGGATTGTTTATATGCCCCTACTTCCCAGCGCCATGATGTTTTCGCGGCAGTGGCTGGAACGAGTCGGTGGCTTTGATTCTCAGTATGATTCAGTAGATGATGCCGACTTAATCTTGCGTTTAGCACTATCTGGTTGCGAAGCTGCTTGGTTGCCTCAAGTGACAGTATGCTACCGCCAGCACGGGCAAAATGTGTCCATCCAGAGAGCGCTGAAACAAGCAAGCCTTTCTATTTTATTAAAGCAAAATTTATTCAGCAGATCCGACTTGCCAGAGGACATCCGCCAATTGGAAAAGCCTGCTTTTTATGAGATTCTAACATGGATGGCGTGGCAACTTTACTACAGTGGCTATCCGGTGCAAGCAGTGGAGTATTACCAAAAATCTTTCCTTTATACTTCTTACTCGCCAGAAAAAACAGTAATAGATTGGCTGGCTCGTCTAACAGCAATTTCTAAATCTTACGGAATTGACCCCGACACTCAATCTTTAAGAAACTTACCAGAATGGAAAAAGTTAATGGTTAGCATACTTCCCAAAAGAACAGCGCGAGTCAGCGTAATTATCCCGGCTTACAACTGCGATCGCTACATTGTCAGAGCCGTAGAGAGTGTTCTTGACCAGACTTATCACAACTGGGAAATTATCGTCGTAGACGACGGATCAACTGACAACACTCGCCAAGTTTTATCACCTTACTTCGATTTAATTCAATACATCTATCAAGATAACCAAGGAGCAGCAATTGCTCGGAATCGTGCTTGCAAATTAGCAAAAGGGGAATTTTTAGCTTTTCTAGATGCTGACGACTTCTTCTTACCAGAAAAACTAGAAAAACAAGTAGCTTGCTTTGAGGCTGATCCCACATTAGATATGGTGCAAACAGGTTGGGTTATTGTTGGCAAAAACGACGAAGGTATCTATGGAGTCAAGCCTTGGGAAGAAGAACCAAAATTAGATTTAGAAGCCTTTGTTTTCTACAAATCAGTGCGTCCCAGCGCCATGATGCTGCGGCGAGAGTGGTGGGAACGCTTGGGCGGTTTCGATCATCGCTTGCCGCCAACCGAAGATTTAGATTTTGTGCTACGTTTAGGTTTAAAAGGCTGCAAGTCAGTTTGGTTAAAAGACATATTAACGGGCTATCGTCAGCACGATACCAATCTTATGTCCAACGGCTCCAAATTAATGAAAAATACGGAAATTTTGATGGAGCAATTTTTTGCGAGGCCAGATTTGCCTCAGCACATCCGCGACTTGAAACGCGCGGAACGTTACAAGTGTTTAGTATGGATAGCATGGCGGATGTACTGCAACGGATATTTGCCAGAAATGGTCGAAAGTCTGGAAAAATCTTTGTATTACACTCATTTGACAGGCACTGAAACTGTTTTTAATTGGCTGGAAACTTTTAAGGGGGTTTCGGAACAGTACGGCTACAACTTTGATGCCTATGCCTTAACCAATTTACAGGAATGGCAAGACATAGTGGCGATCGCAGCTAACAATTCTTATCAGTTTAAACCCGATCCCAGTTCAACTTCTCGGCAGCCAAGACAGCACGTACTCCTGTACACAGAAGACTCAGGAGTCGGCGGATTGGCTCAGTTCAACCACTCGCTGATGTGTAAATTAGCGGCGGATGGCTACCGAGTAACCAGCGTTCAAAGTCAAGCTTCTAATCCTTTAATTACCGAACAAAAACAGCTAGGTATCGAACATATTTGGCTAGAGTTCGACACGATGAAAGAGTTTTTGCGAATAGCTTACAATTTGGATGATGCTCAAAAGATTTACGCCCAGGCTCGACCGGATTTAATTATATTTAGTGACGGCTGGCCGATGGCTAACTTTGCAGCTAAACAAGTTGCGATCGAGCAAAATATACCGTACATCATCAGTCTGGGTTATATCAATCGCAATTATGAAACCTTCGATCGCGGCGATCAAATCCCCTATTTCGATGCAGTTGCCTACCAGTACATTGTAGCCAAAGCAGCAGTAGCAGTTTCCCACGAGAATTTAAACTTGTTCCGAAGTCTATTTAAAGCGCCTCTAGAACGAGGAAAAGTAATCTATTATGGCAGACCAAATAGTTATTTTGAGTCACCGAATCTTTCCACTCGCCAACGCCTGCGTCAAGAACAAGGAATCCCTGAAAATGCTGTCGTTTGTTTTACGGCGGCGAGATTGACTCCAATTAAAGGATATCAGTATCAATTGCAGGCGATCGCCCAATTGAAAAATCGTCCAATTTGGCCCCAAATTTACTTTGTTTGGGCCGGGCCGGGGTCTACTACTCACGACAATATGGAACCTGAATTAAGAGCAACTGTGAGCCAATTGGGAGTAGAAGAACAGGTTAAATTCTTAGGACAGCGCTGGGATATTGCCGATTGGCTAGACGCCAGCGACATCTTTATTTTATCTTCCCAAGCAGAAGGAATGCCGCTAGCAATTATGGAAGCAATGGCGAAAGGATTGCCCGTAATTGCCACAGCAGTCAGCGGGATTCCTGAAGAATTGGGAGATACGGGAAAGTTGCTCCCCGATCCTACAATCGACCCAGAAGGAACAGTAAAAGAGTTGGTACAAACGGTGGAAATTTGGGCAGAAAATCCCGAATCGCGCAGACTTGCAGGACAAGCGTGCAAAGCGCGAGCCCAAGAACTATTCAAAGAAGAACGGATGCTTCGGGAATATGGAGAAATAATTGAACAGGCATTTGTAAGCGACGATGAGAGCGACAGTTTCTCTATTAGTCCGAAACTCAAAAAGCAGGTACAGCAAGTGGATAGCTTGCTGAAATACTATTATTTAGTGTGGAAAGCTTGGGAGGCTTACGATCGGGGAGATATGTCCGAGATGGTGAATAATTTGCAATCTGCTTGGGCCTGCACACCTTATTTTACCACGGAAACTATCTTTGATTGGGTGAAAAACTTTGGTATTTTCGCAGCCGAAAAAGGCGTTACGTTCGATACCCACGAGCTGATCAACTCCCGGTCGTGGCAACAAGTGATAGAATCAATACAGGGTTTTGAAGTGTTTTCATCGGTTCGTTAAAACAGAGCTCTTGTAGCATTCTTAGGAACGGGATCTCCGGCCCATTCCACAAAACATCAACCAAAGAAAAGATATGCAATTTACATTCAAGTTCCCACGGATTAATAAACTGCTGCCAATTTGTTTAGCTATTGTCACTGTTCTGTTAATAGCCTATTTGGGACAGCAACCAACTGTTGCCCAACTGCGATCGAACGTCACAGTAGATTTTGGACAGCCAGCCACCGGTACAATTTCCATGAGCGGCATCCTGCACGGAATCGATACCAGCCAGCCGCCGGATAGTTCTATCAAACCCTTGCAGCCCAAACTTTGGCGGGCGGGGAGACTCGATATTTACGATCGCATAATCGCCAGCGGAGCCGAGTTTCAGTTAGTAGTCAGCGACTTGTGGGGCTACGGTAGCAATCCCAATGGCTGGCCCTATCAAAACTACCCCGCATGGGAAGCATTCGTGCGGCAATTAGCTCAGCAAAATAAAGGCAAGAAAATTATTTGGGATGTATGGAATGAGCCAGATTGGAAAGATCCATTTTGGAACGGAAGCAGAGAACAATTCTTTGAAACTTACAAAAGAGCTTACAAAATTTTGCGGGAAGAATTGGGGCCGTCAGCAATGATTGGCGGGCCCAGCCTCGGCCGCTACAGCAAAGAATATCTCGCCGCTTTTTTGGATTACTGCAAGGCTAACAAACTTGAAGTAAATTTCCTCTCGTGGCACGAACTTAACGACACGATGATCTTATTTGTTGACGATCACGTAATTGAGGCTAAACGCAATTTTCAGCAAAGTCCCTCTTACAAGGAACTGAAATTGCAAAAAATTTACGTCAACGAAATTGTCGGCAACTTAGCGCAGTACCAGCCGGGGGAAATCTTAGGTTATTTGTATAACTTAGAGTATGCAAAAGCTGACGGTGCTTGCAGAGCTTGTTGGGATACTCAAGGGCCAAATAAAGTTAGCAATTGCTTCAACAATACGCTGAGTGGGATGGTCACGCCTAATACTTTTGAGCCGAGAGCTGCTTGGTGGACTTACAAAGCTTATGCTGACGGAGTTAATTCGCGGGTGCGGAGTTGGTCAAATAACAATCGCCTTGTCGCTTTAGCCAGCAAGTCCAATCCTGAAGGTAAAGCACAGATACTTTTAGGTTATTTCGACCCCAATTTTTCCTCAGCAACAACGGTAACATTAACCATCGGCAATTTGGAGCAGCTAGGTATTCAAAGAGGTCAGAAAATCACTCTAAAATTAGAAAAGATTCCCAACAATCAAGAAGGAGCCGTGCCACAGCTTGTCACAGTTAAAGAAGAAAGTTTTTCGGTTGGTAGCGGCAGCTTGGCTTATGTTATCCCTAATTTCAACGTCCACGAAGGCTACTTATTGACGGTTAGCAAGTGAGCTAGCAATCCTATTAGATTGTGAACAAATTGTAGGGACACGGCACTGCCTTTCGTCGTGTCAACTTAACGTTAAACCGATAGTCCGACAGGGGTTGAAACCCCTGCCTCAAAGCTGAAGTCCTCTAAAAGAGGACTAATGAATTATTCAGTCCTCTTTTAGAGGACTTTGACTATTAGACAGGGAATTCATTCCCTGGCGGACTGGCGGGTAGGCGCGAGGACTAGCGGACGAAAAGCTTAATTTGACACGCATTGGGCACTGCCGTGTCCTTACAAATATATAGACAAATTGTGGGACAGGGCACTGCCGCGTCCTTACAAATATATAAAGTTTAGCTAGGATTATTCAAAGATTTTTGCACAGATTCCAACCATTCTCTGACTGTTTGATTTTCGGATTGTGGATCGTAGTAACACCCTAATTCATCGAGGATGAATGCTTCTAAATCGGCTGGGGCGATCGGCATTTCGAGCAGTTTGCTGAGCTCTTGCGATGCAGCTTCAACACTTGCGGGCGGTTCGCTGCTGCGGTAGTTGTTCACTACATCGCTGGGAGTGTCAGCTTCTAACGGCCAGTCTTGGTGAAAGTAGGAACTGAAAAATTGGGTTAAATGAGGAAATTGATTGATCATTGGGGATAGGCTGTGAGAATAAAGTATCCGGGAGGTAATTTGGCGCTGCGCTGGAGGACGATTCTCAGGCGAGATGTTGAAGTTGCTTTGGATGCGCGGCGACGCAGAGTAATGCCAATTATTCTGTTGGCGTTGTAGTCGATCGTATAACGATTACCTCGACTTTTCACCCAAGAGTCGATCGCACTTTGATTTCTGTTCATTGCTTCTGCAATAGCCGCTTCGGCGACGGAACGATCGATAAAAGAAGATGCAGCAGAAATTCTCGTTTCGCTTGCGAGTCGCTGTGCTAGTTGTGCTTCTGTTTTACCAACGTGTCTCTCTAAAGTGTGTCCTCCTGCTGATTCGTGAAATTCTAATCCCCCGCCCGGTATGTTGGGTACAAAAGCTATGGTGGTTTGTGGTATCGTTGAGCCTTCCGGTGCAACAACCGTGGCGTAAACACCAGGTATAGCCGATTGGAATAATATAATTATGGAGGCGATCGCACAGAGGATACCTAAAAAATTTTTTAGGCGATCGAGTTGAGTTTTCATTTCTGTTGAATCTCTTACTTACAGAATATTCCATATATATACAGTACACACACTCTTGTCGTAAGCATCGGTGCGTCGCCACCAGTCAATCTGCAAGTTTCATTAAACATGAGCAGATCCGCGCCCTACATAACAATGTACAAACAATTAAGGCGGATACTGTACTTCATGAACCACCGAATATGCTGTATATTTAGTATAGATGTTTGATTTGTTTGTCTATTTCCTAATCTACCATTCCTAAGTTAGAAATTGCGCGCTATATTTTAATAGACGGTGCGCCTCGGCGCACTCTACGATTATTCATAGTAGTTCGTGATACCTGTGGTTTAAGCTGTGGAGCATTTAAACCAGTAAGCTAATACGCATTTAAATTGCATGGGGAAATAAATTTTCCTTCTTGTGGGGAGTAGGGGTTGGGCCGGAAAGCCCGCCCTCAACATACAATTTAAATGCACAACAGCTTAACGAGGCTTGTATGGTGCGTCAATCGATTTGAGATTTGAGATTTGAGATTAAAGAATTGACCCCAGGGATAAATGCTCTTTCTTGAGGATTTTAGATTTGAGATTTTGGATTGATTCCACGGATAAATTACGTGGCGGGTACCACCTTTGAAATTCCTGGTCAGCAGTAAACACTTACGCGCTTATGCGGGAAACACTTGTGTAATGACGCACCCTACTATCGTCTTTTAAATGTCGAACAGCTTACAAAGCTTCACTCACTATGAAAAAATGTTAATAATTCTTTGAAAAAATTACTAATGATTGATGATACATTAATTGATTATCTTTAGTCTTGGACACACGAGTGGTCAGAAACCGGGTGTTTTGCGAAATACTTCGTTACACCCGCAGAAACGGCAAAAAACCCGGTTTCTTGGGTTTTGATGCGTAACTCCCGATCTTTAAAAATTAAAAAAATGCAAGTAGTTATCCTAGCAGGTGGTCTCGGTACTCGTCTCAGAGAAGAAACAGAATTTCGTCCCAAACCCTTAGTGGAGGTGGGGGGACATCCAATTATTTGGCACATCATGAAGATATATGCACACTACGGTTTCCAAAACTTTATTGTGTGCTTGGGCTATCGCGGCAACATGATTAAAGAATATTTCCTTAATTATGAAGCCATGAACAATGACTTTACTATCTGTCTGGGACGGCAAAATACCATCACTTATCACGAGGAACATCTGGAACAAGATTTTCAGGTGACACTGGCTGAAACTGGCGCGGAAAGCATGACAGGAGGGCGGGTAAAACGGATAGAAAAATATATCGATCGCGAGAATTTCATGGTGACATACGGCGATGGAGTAGCTGATGTCAATATTGAGGCTTTAGTCGATTTCCACAAGTCTCATGGTAAGCTGGCAACTGTCACCACATTCCGTCCGATTTCTCGCTTTGGAATTTTGGATGTAGACAGCGATAGCCGCGTAGTACAGTTTTCTGAAAAACCTCAAATAGATGGCTGGATCAGTGTTGGATATATGATATTTAACCGCCGGGTATTTGAGTATTTGGGGGGAGATGATTGTATTTTAGAACAGGAGCCGATGCAGCGTTTAGCTGCAGACGGACAGTTGATGGCTTACCGTCATGATGGCTTCTTCTTTGCGATGGATACTTATCGAGAATACAAGTATTTAAACGAACTTTGGGATGAAGGAAAGGCTCCTTGGAAAATGTGGAAATAAATTAGTTTTGGGTATTCTCAGTAAGCCTTTTATGAACGGGCTCTCCGGCCCGTTCCACAACAAATTTACTTTTTGTGGAACAGGCCGGAGAGCCTGTTCTAGAGACTGGTGCAAAATGTGAGTAAATAAGTTAGTTTGAGGGCAGATTTTTAGGCTGGTTCACAATGATTTAGAGAAAAACAGCTATAAAATAATTATATAAAATGGATTCCCCATATATTCTCAACAGCACAGAAAGTTACCTGCAAAAGTGCGTTTCACCCCACGCGGAAATTATCGACAGCGACTCGGAAGCGCTAGAAACAGCATTTGCGGGATTGGAAGATCGATCGCTCTTAGCATTGCGAGTTCCCCAAAAATGGGGCGGTGCTGAAATTGCACTCCCGATTTTTTACCAATATCAAGAATTGACGGCTCGATATTCCGGCGCTTTGTCTTTCCTGCAAACTCAGCACCACAGCGCAACTGGGATGATTGCCAACAGCGACAATGAAATGCTAAAAAGCAGATACTTGCCCGCGATCGCCCAAAAAGAGTTACGCTTGGGTATTGGGTTTTCGCATTTGAGGCGATCGGGCAATCCGGCCGTCACCGCAACTCCCACAAAAGTGGGCTATTTACTGTCAGGAAAAGTTCCTTGGGTAACAGGTTTTGGATTGTTTCAAAAGTTTATTGTAGCGGCGGTACTTCCTGACGAACGCGCTGTTTTCGGTTTAGTGCCTTTTGCCAATATTGAACGCGAATCGGGTAAAATAGCTTTTAGCGAAATCATGCAGTTAATCGCCATGAACTCGACTAATACTGTGACAGCCACTCTCGATAATTGGTGGCTGCATGAATCGGAAATAATTTCAGTTAAACCTGTGGGCTGGATTTCGGAAAACGACACCAAAAATATACTGAATTTTGTTCCGGCTACTTTTGGCTGTATTCGAGCGGGATTGGATGTAATTGCAGCAGCCGGGGCTGCTAAGAATTCACCTTTTATAACGGCGGCTTGCCAAAAACTAGAGCAAAAGCTCGATCGGCTAAAACAGAATTTCCCACAATCTCAACATAGCTCGAAAGCAGAACAATTAGCGCTGCGAGCTCAAGCCATTGATTTAGCGGTGCGTTGCGGGCACGCTGCGGTAGCAGTTTCTAGCGGTGCTGCTAACGGTGCGGTACACCCGGCGGGGAGAGTTTATCGAGAAGCTTTGGTGTATACTGTTTCCGGGCAAACCAAGGATGTGATGCAAGCAACGCTCGATCGACTAAGCGAATTTTAGATTTTAGATTTTAGATTTTAGATTTTAGATTGAGAGTGCAGACGGTCAAAAAATCAACCATGTCTAATAAATAATCAATCTACTTTACCTAATGATATCAAATCCATTCGTATCCGAATTATCCATCCCTCTCTTCTCTAACTCTGCGCCCTCTGCGCCCTCTGCGGTTAAATACTTCAAAAACAATCGCCAACGATATGACAAACCAATTAAAGTTAAATAATCTCAAAACGATCGCCTATAGCACAATTGTAGACTTAACCCATGCAATTCACCCAAATATTCCCATTTGGCCAGGAGATCCAGCGACAGAAATTGCCCCAGTATCTCAAATAGAAACAGACGGGTATTTCCTGCGAAAATTCTCAATGGGAGAACACAGCGGCACTCACATTAACGCACCCAACAGCTTTTATGCAGGAGGCGCCAGCATTGATAATTATTCCCCGCAGTCGCTCGTTGTGCCGGCAATTGCGATCGACATCCGAAAGCAAAGTCTTGCCAATCCCGACTACACTTTAACAATTGATGATATATTGACTTGGGAACGGCAGCACAAACTTATAGAACCGGGAAATCTAGTTTTATTGTATACTGGCTGGCAAGAAAAATGGGATGACGAGGGAGCCTTTTTCAACCGAGACGATCGCGGAATTTGCCACTTTCCGGGATTTGGCAAAGCAGCAACTCAATTTTTGCTAGAAGAACGCTCTATCGCGGGAATTGGCACCGACACTCACGGAGTCGATACCGGGCGAGATGAAAGTTTTGCGGTTAACAAATTGGTATTGGAAAAGCAGCGAATAGTGCTGGAAAATATAGCAAATCTCGACTTGTTACCTGCGGATGAAATCATTTTAGTTATCGGAATATTGCGCCTTGTGGGAGGTTCAGGTTCGCCCGTGTCGGTCTTAGCTTTTGTTGCTTAATGCGGTAAAACTTACATCTTGTACTATGCTCAAGAACGGGCATCTTGCCCGTTCCACAAAGAGTAAATTTTTTTTGTGGAACAGGCATCTTGCCTGTTCCTAAACAGGTAATTGAGAATGGTGCAATATCTCAGGTAAAATTAGATTGAGAGAAGTCGAGTAAAAACAATTAAATTAATGACAGAACTGCCCAAGGATCTCAACGAGGCGATCGCCCAATCCCGCATTGCCACCGCCGCTGCCCTCTCGGACGGCAAAACTCTACTGCAAGTCGAATTAGTATTTCCAGAAATCGCCCTGCAAGCACAGTCTATCACCCTACAATTTCTCCCAGAATTTGAGGAAATATACCCCGGAGTAAAAGTCTTTTTTCCCGACACCGGTGCGGCAGCCCTCGCGCGTCGCGACTGGGGAGAAACACCGTTTAAAGTCACTGATTTGGGTAGCAGTCGCACCCCTGTTGAAGATAAAATATCACCGGAAGATCAACTTTTCATTTTGATCAATCCAGCCGCCGTAGAAGTTGCCCAAGTTGAAAAAATTTATATAGCTGCGGCCGGTCGCCCAGTAATTCTACTCAACCCGCGTCTGGAAGATGTTGCCACCATAGGTATAGGCTATGCGGGCCGCCAATTGCGCGATCGATTCCTCAGCAAAATTGAATCCTGCTACTATATCAGACCCCTAGACACTGCTGCTTTATTCCGCTGCTACCCCCAATCGTGGCAAGTGTGGTTGGAAACAAACGACGAATACAAACTAATTTCTGAAACCGCCCAAAAACCTGTCGGAGACGATTTAGAGCGGATTTTAGCCGGTTCTCTCCCAAGCGCCGATCCTGACTCCACCACACCTGCCAAACCCTTAAAAAAGAAAGGTTTTTTGGCAGAACTCCAAACATTCCTCAAAGCTTTGACTCAGTGACAATCGTTAAGGCTCGATCGTATTTTACGGTGTGTCAGCTAGGATTATTTTCGACTTAATCCGTCGGCTAATCGCTGATGCACCCTAAAGCGTGAAATAACTCAAAGCTTTGCCTCAGTAACAGCAGTTGCAGAAGCAGAATTAGCAGCTTGCCTGTGTTTCTACCAGTAGCTAAGCAAACAGATACTGGTGAGCTTTACAGAATCTTTATAAAAAGCACTATAATGGGTGACACCCCTCCACCGTAAAAGAGGGGAGGCAAATAACAGCAAAATCAGATGCTATAAGCTAGAGATGGGGCTTTTGAGTCAGGGAAGCGGATAAACACAATGGAGCACCGGCGCATTGTTATCGGGGACGTACACGGGCATTACGACGGGTTAATGACCCTGCTAGAGGCACTTGCCCCCGGCTTGGACGATCGCGTCTATTTTTTGGGAGACTTAATCGATCGTGGCCCCAAAAGCGCTCAGGTATTAGATTTTGTGCAGCAAAGCCCCTACCACACTCTGTTGGGCAACCACGAACAACTGATGCTGGAGGCTTTGTCGGGAACGCCGATGGATATGCGAGCGTGGCAATCTTGGCTATACAGTGGTGGCGATGCGACAGTAGCGAGCTACAGAGATACAGGGATGATGCCGTATAAACACTTAGAGTGGCTGCGATCGCTCCCCACGCACCTGGACTTAGGGGACATCTGGCTGGTTCACGCCGGCGTTGACCCCCATCTGTCGATCGATGAACAATCGATCGAACAACTGTGTTGGATTCGCAGGGAATTTCACACCATGTCGAAACCCTATTTTCCCAATAAATTAATTATCACCGGTCACACGATCACCTTTACCTTTCATGGGGTCAGACCGGGCGAATTAGTCAGGGGCGAAGGGTGGTTGGATATTGACACGGGTGCTTATCATCCCAAAAGCGGCTGGCTGACAGGATTTGACCTCAGCTACCGCAGAGTTTATCAAGTAAATGTATTTAACCATCAAGTCCGAATTTTGCCGTTTGACGAAGTTGTCAGGCAATTGAAGCCGCAGCCGATTGCGCCCCCGGAACCTGCGATCGATTCTGTTGTTCAACAGCAGTGTTAAATCAATTTGTAGTTTTAGGGTGCGTCAGTTTAAGTTCGATCTATCTTATATCTTGCACCATTGTCAATAATTCTTTTATGAACAGGCAAGATGCCTGTTCATAAAAGAAAATTTATCTCTTGTGGAACGGGCCGGAGATCCCGTTCTTGAGAATGGTGCAAGATGTGATATCTATTAAATCGAAATTAACTTGCTGCTGACTTACCCTAGTAACTGGATTTATTTTTTAACGAACCGCGAAGACGCGAAGATCGCGAAGTAAGAAAAGAGAAGAGAAAATAAGAGAGCCCCTGACAGATTGAGAATTGCTACGAACCTAAAAGCCTGCGGATTTCTAGCCTGTAATCCTCATTATCCAAACCTTCACCGCTAGCAAGATCCGGATCTATAGCCTGCGAAATAGCAGCAATACGATCGCCAGTTGCCGGGTGAGTGCTCAAAATGCTAGGAGGAGAAGGCTTGTTGAGCAACTTTTTCATAAAATCAACCATCCCAGATTGAGCGTAGCCTGCTCGCCCCATAGTTTGCAATCCCAACTGATCGGCTTCATACTCAGCTTGGCGACTGTGGGGACGGCGCAAAGCCAATTCCACCCCAATCTGAACCGCCTGAGATCGATCGAGCCCAGTGGCGGAAGCTACGCCTGAAGCGATGGCCATTTGACGCATTTGTTGAATCGCGTGGCGAGCATTAATGTGAGCGATTTCGTGGGCGATCACACTTGCCAATTCTGCCTCATTGTCCGCCGCTGTCATCAAGCCTTTATTCACATAAACAAAACCGCCCATAGTTGCAAAAGCATTAATCGCGTCGTCGTCAATCACTTGAAAAGTATAAGGAATATTGGGGCGAGTGCTTTCTTGAGCGAGTCGTTGACCGATACGGTTAATATATTCTGTAGTGTCCCGATCGCGGTCAATCTTAAACTGGCTCCTGGTTAACTGCTGATTAATTTGTCGGCCAATAGTCACCTCTTGGCGATCGGACATATTCGACAATTGAATCACTTGAATGCCCCGAAAAATCAGTTCAGGCAAAGAAAATGCTTGAGTCGGTTCCGGGGAAACCACCCAGATACCCGCAGCCACCATCAGGGACAGAAACAGATAAATCCCCCGGCCACAAGTACGCCGGCAAGTCAACCAAAAACTTTTTAACATGATTGATACGTGGGAGAAGTTAGATAAAATTTGAGGAAAAACTCGAAAAGTCACTCAATAGGCAGACGTAATTTGAGGCTGCTTAGTTGCTATTCTAGCTTTTTGTCAATTTTTAACCGCGCCACCAGCTTCTGGGCGATCGACCCGCAGGCCAACCAACCGCCGTCAACTGCCTTCTGGGTTAAGTGCCCCAGTCATGCGGATTTGGGGCGATCGTTGTGGTAATATCTTTTAGCTTCAGGACTTACGCATCAATAAAGTATGTCATTGCCAGCGGTAGCCAAGCAATCACAGCATCTGTTTTTCATCGATTTCTGTGTAAGTCCTGAGCTTGTAAACATACTCCTGTCGCTATCAGTATAATAGGCGATTTATGAAAATTTTAGATTCTCAAGGCCGACTGTTCGGCAAACTCAGCATTCTAGACGTAGCTGCCGCTCTGATCGTACTGCTAGTTGCAGTCGGAATCTTTTTCTTTCCCGGCACTTCTGGCGGTTCCGTCGCCCAAGTCGGCACCAGTATCAAACCTGTAGAGATTGATGCAATTGCGATCGGTCTCAAAGGAACAAACGTTCCAGAGTTGTTCAAAACAGGTGATAAAATCAATGTGGTGATCCGCAATCAACCGTCCGGTCAGATTACCATCAAATCGGTCAAAACTCTCACCAGAACCCTAGCAGTTCCTCAGCCCAACGGCACTCTGAAAGCTCTCCCCGATCCCAGAGAAGAAGAAGCCTTCAGCAGAAATATGATGTTTACCTTAGAGGGAAAAGGTCAACTTACTGAAAATGGCCCGGTTTTAGGTAATACGAAAGTCAAAATTGGCACTACGCTAGAGCTTGAAGGCAACAAGTACATTTTCAACGCCAGCGTTATCGACGTGCGAGTAAAAGAATAATTAGTAGTCA
This sequence comes from Microcoleus sp. B4-C2, assembly GCF_036705265.1. Taxonomy (NCBI): domain Bacteria; kingdom Bacillati; phylum Cyanobacteriota; class Cyanophyceae; order Oscillatoriales; family Microcoleaceae; genus Microcoleus; species Microcoleus sp. B4-C2. The sequence continues at coordinate 39,401 of NZ_JAUBUB010000005.1, read as the reverse complement.
GTAGTCAGTAGTCAGTAGTCAGTAGTCATTGCTAATGGGAAGAGGGAATTCATATTCCTTCTTCCTTCTATCCTTTACATCCTTTACATCCGTTACATCCGTTACAAAATCCGTTGCCGAACTTCTTTACCCTTCCGAAAGCAATTTTAAGTATTGCCTAATTAAGCCAATCGTGACAGCCGGAATTTCTAACTGCGGAGTCAAACCTACGTTTTCCAGAGGTTGAAAAACTTTGATTGCTTCGGGGTTGAGGTTTGCCAACCGCTGGCCGATATCGGGCCCGGTAAACTGCGATTTTTCTCCCCAAATAATCGCTGTCGGCGTTGTTAGCTGAGTGATGTACAGCGACAAGTCAAAGCACAAATCTCCCCGCACAAAAGACAGGGCGGCATATTCTGCATTGGGTTCCAAAGCAGATTGGAGGTAAGCATCAACAATTTCTTGGTAAACGCGACGCGAATCAGCAAATTGGCGTTGTTCTAGGAAGCTACGGATGCCACCGTCTGTGGCGATTCCGGTACTGTAGAGCAAGCGATCTAAAATCGGCGTGTTGACTAGCTTAGCGAAGAAACTGCTGCCGTAATCTTGTCCGAAATCCGACAAACCGCTGGGTATGGTCAAAATCAGTGATTTGAAGAGATCCGGCCGTGCGATCGCAGCTCGAATCGCGATCGCCCCTGTCAGCGAAGAAGCAATCACCTCTGTCGGACTGCCACAAGTTTTTTCGAGAAATTCGATCAAAGTTGTGATATAATCTTCAACCTGATAATTTTTTGCCGGATGTTCCGATCGCCCCCAACCGATTAAATCCGGTGCTAAAATTCGATATTCTGCGGCAAAAGCCGGATAAACTTTCGACCATTCGTAGGCACTCGACCCGCCGCCAAAACCGTGAAAAAATACTAAGTTCGGCTTATTTTCCGAAGTTGAGGTCGGCAACCCCATCCAAGGCATTTTTTCAGCAGTGTAGTAAACCATTCTGCCGAGAGAAGTAACTATTGATCGCTGACCGAAGCCGAGGGGTACAAGCATAAACTAACCTTAATCGCTGTTATATTTTAGATTCTTTTCCGTCGCCCCGTCTTTGTTTAAAAAACTTGCAAAGCTGGTGGCGTTTTTGTAAAGATTGAGTAATGATTTAAATCTATTTTAGTACAGGTGAAGCGTGAAACTACAGACAGCAAGTAAGTTTTGCGATTTGGGCAATTCGGCTGTGTAGTTATCCTTACTGTTGCAAACTACCGCCGATCGGAGATAATAGCAAAATGATGGGTGAGACCCCTCAACAAAATAGAGTCTGTTCGCTAACCCCGAAAGCAGGCGCTCGGAAAGGAGGACTATTAGAACTCGCTTTCAGGCAGGCGGCAGGTTGGCCGACGCTCGCCAATCACAAATCATTAATCACGATATTTTGCGGAGCAGTGGCTTTTGAGGTCGAAAGTCTTTGTTGGAGGGCGGGCAATGGGGTTTCGATTCCTAATTGCAGGTTTGGCAATCACGGGCCTCGCCGTTATCAATTCCAAAACACAAGAAATAACTAATCTCAGGGAGGTCTACTAAAATGCAACTGCTCAGAAAAAGGGATCGCGAGGGTTTTATGGTTGATGCGAAAAGTCTTCAATCAGACGGGTTGGCAGAGTTTGACACAGCCTGTCGAAGCATGGATTTAAACGGCAAAAAGTCTGTTGTCGCCACTCCAGAACGCTCAGGCGCCGGGTCAGAGGTGCGATCGCGCGCCACGGTACCTGCGATCGTCCGGGTAGCTTTAGAAGACTTGAAATGCTTTGAAGTAGTAGAACACCAGTTTGCACATTGGGGGGTGACTTTTAGCAATGCCGTCGCCATCCAACCTTCAAACCCAGCATTTTTCACTGGTTCTGGGGCAACAGTGTTAATGGGGGCCCCCAAAAGCGGACTGATAGAAGTAACTTTTAAGTATCCAGTTCGCTGGGTGTCAGGACTTGTCACCAGTTCGCGACGAACTGTTTTATCTGCTTGTGACATTGACGGCAACCCAATTGTTCAGGATGAAATGCCGGCGCCCAATCTGGTGGGGTCTAATTCTCCGATCGACCCTAGGACTCCCCTGCGCGTAAAAGCTCCGAATATTCATAAAATTACTTTTTACGCTTTTGACGGTCAGCTAATAGTCGATGACTTGATTTTTGGATTTTAAAGCCATACCATAAGTAGCGTCCCAAGTCTGCAAACCTTCGAGAAGGGCATTGCGGACTACAGATTCTGGTTCCCGACTCAGCATCAGGCGAAAGCACTCGGCAGCGCGGGAACGGGCTATGGAACTTTTGACCGAGCTCACAGGGCCAAACCCACCCTGATTCACCAAATCGGTCATTTGCCGCACAGCAATCAAACGCTTCACGGGGTCAGCATCAGTCAAATCCGCCAAGATGCGATCGATCGCATCTTCATCTTTTGCTGCCCCCAGACTCAACCCTTGCCGCAGCAACACCCCTGCAATCGCGATCGTACCCAAATTCTGCAAAATTAGGCTCAAAGCCATCCAGTGGCTCTCAGAGTCCGCCCAAATCGCCAAACTCATGTAAGCGCCCAAGGTAGCAATGCCGCCGGTGCCGACGGCTAAAACGAACCGACGGTTCGGGCCCTCCCAAAATTGCTCGCCTTTTGCTCGCAGCAATTGCCAGTCCCACGACTGCCCTCGGTAAACCACCATCATCGCTGCTATCCCCAGGCCTGTGGAAAACAGTAATTCACTGTTCCACCACCCCCAAACTGCTGCCAGGGTGATAACTGCCAGCCAACCTTTGGATCGAGTCAAACTCTCTAGCAGCCATTTGAGAAACGCAGTAGAAACCACAGGCGATCGGGCCCAGGAGGTCTTACCATCTACCCTCCGACGCCTTGTTTCGGCAGTCCGGCCTGTGACTGTTGGGGTTGCCGGCGGGCGATCGTCCGAACTCAATTCTCTCAAAGCTTGACCATCAGTTATTTCTAAAGACAGGTCGCTCAAGGGAAGATTACCGAGTTCCAAAGTGCGATCGGACACTTTCACAGGCGATCTATTCAGCTTGGTTGTAGTTTTTTTAACTTGATTCATACTGACTTTTTTGAAAAATAACTTAAAGTTATCCAGGCTTTTTTAGCACTGATTTAGATTCTCGGCAAATAAGACTCTAAGCTTCTATGATACCGGAAATTCAAACCCGTGGCGAGTACCGCAACTGCGCTGAATTCCGAGAAATCTTTACCAAAAATAGAGCGATTGAAGATGCTTGAGAAAAGCACCACAGGTTAACAGGGAATATTTCTGCATCGCTCTTGAGACAGAATGGCGATCGGAGTTGGCATGATAGCCAAAAAGCGAAATTTTTTAATTTCCGAAAATAGGGGAATTTTGAGTGATTCAATTCGTCCGCCAAGAAATGCACGACGAAAATTTAGCCTTTTGCCCGCCGGCCCGGACTCTCGCTGCTACCCCCGGTGTCAGATGAGGCTGGGTTCAGCTTGACCGCTAGGTTAGGGCACCGCAGCCTCCGGGCGGGCTGAGAATCCCGACACAGACAAGTATTGTTGGATAATTAGCAGGAGCATTCCTAAACTGCTAAGATTTTTGAATTAATGGGAGTTGAGGAAGCCCATCATCCGGGTTCAAACCGGTAAAGCAGCAAGGCAAGCAACTGACCGCGCAATCCGGTTCGGCAATTGCGGAGGCTGGAGAAACAGCGGCTTTTGACCAAACTCAGACAGAACTACTGCCCCAAAGTGTGTCTGCGGAGGTTAGGCTAGTGAAGAGACGAAAAGAATAGTTACGATCGAGACTTCCAACGTCTACTTTGTAATTTATTGCTCAGTTGTCAAGCCCAACAGTTTTGCATTCTCGCGATGAGCGAGACTCTTGGCAGTTCCCACAAGTGGGGAACTCGACCGTCAAAGAACTTGGGTTTGATGGTAAAGCCCTTAGTAATATGTAAACACCTTATCGATAACTCGCCGGAACAATCTTGCAAGAAAACCCATGTCTAGTATGCACAACCAATTCACGGTTCACTTCTGGGGCGTTAGAGGTAGCATAGCGTCTCCCGGGGCAGAAACAGTACGTTACGGGGGCAACACGCCCTGTGTAGAAATGCGAGTGGGTGAGAGTCGCCTAATTTTCGATGGCGGTACTGGATTGCGGGTTTTGGGACAAACTCTCCTGTCCCAGATGCCCGTAAAAGCTCATATGTTTTTTACTCACTCTCACTGGGATCACATTCAAGGATTCCCATTTTTTGTCCCAGCTTTTATTCCTGGGAACTGCTTTCACATCTATGGGGCTATTGCTCCTAATAAGGCTACTATCCAGCAGCGCCTCCACGACCAGATGCTGCACCCCAATTTTCCGGTACCCCTGCAAATTATGGGGGCAGACCTGAAATTTAACGATATAGAAGTGGGCAAACCGCTGGAAATCGGAGAGATTAAGGTGGAAACTGCTTTGCTGAACCATCCGGGCGAAGCTATAGGCTACCGCGTAAACTGGCGGGGGTATTCGGCTGCTTACGTGACTGATACCGAACATTTTCCCGATCGTTTAGACGAAAATGTGCTGTATTTGGCTCAGGATGCTGAGGTGCTGATCTACGACGCTACTTATACCGATGAGGAGTATTATGCGGAGAAGAGCAGCAAGGTCGGCTGGGGACATTCGACTTGGCAGGAAGCGGTGAAGGTGGCAAAGGCTGCTAATGTCAAAAAGTTGGTGATTTTTCACCACGACCCGCTGCACAATGACGAGTTTTTAGACAGGGTGGGAGAACAAGTGGCTCAAAGATTCCCGAATAGTTTGATGGCGCGGGAAGGTTTGTCGTTACAATTGCTGCCTCCTGATAATGATTTGTCTGAAGTGTCGGTGCAAGCGCCTCAAGTTTCTGTCTGAGGGATGTGAGATTGTCAGATGGTGCTGAAATCTTGATCGGTGAAATCTGACATTTAAGCGAGGGCTGACCTCACTCAAAGACGGATACCGTGCCACGTACTCCTGTCGTGGAAAACCAAAAAGTTTAGACCAAAGTTCAAGCTTCCAGATTTATCTGTGGAGTCAATTCTAAAATCTAAAATCTAAAATCTAACATCGACTGGCGATCGCACTAAGTATGTCAAAATTTTAAGCGTGTGGGTAACTTCTTCTTGTACCGCTGCTCTGACTCCAACTTCTGTTGCCTTGGGAAACTTTGATGGTTTGCACCTAGGGCATCGACAAGTCGTGCAGCCAATTTTAAATCGATCGCCTGGGCAAAATTCTGCCAGGGTGATTGCGTCGGGGCAAAACTTGCGCTCAAACGTTGGCACAGATCAAAATTGGGAAACAGAACATCCGGCGACCTGCGAAAATGACTCAGCAGCACCGCCGGATCGAGCCGACAGCCGCCATAAGTTCGAGGGTTTGATAGGCGCTCGGGCCGACGGCAACAGCCTTTCTGGAATCGATTCTGATGGGGTCGATCGACTTTACAGCACTGTGGTGACATTCGATCCGCACCCGCAAGAATTTTTTACGGGTCAACCGAAAAAACTGCTGACACCTCTGGCAGAAAAGGTAGAATTGCTCGCAGCCATGGGCGTCGAGCAACTTGTGCTGCTGCCGTTCGATCGAGAATTAGCGGCTTTGACTGCTTGTGAGTTTGTCGAGGAAATTTTGGTGCGGCAACTAAAAGCGAGTCGAATTAGTGTGGGGGTTGATTTTCGGTTTGGGCGGGGACGCGCTGGGACGGCTGTGGATTTGCAGTCGATCGCCTCTGGTTACGGTATTGATGTTGCTCTTGTACCGCTGCACAATTGCGGTGAGGGCGATCGGATCAGCAGTTCTGCAATCCGCGAAGGTCTGGCATCCGGCGACCTCAGAAGAGCGAATCAGTTGCTGGGGCGACCTTACAGTTTAGTCGGAACTGTGGTTGGGGGACAGCGGCTGGGTAGGACGATCGGATTTCCTACTGCTAATATCGAACTGCCGCCGGAAAAATTTTTGCCACGTTTTGGCGTGTATGCAGTGCGAGTCTCGCTGAAGCATGGATGGGAAAATATGAAAGAGGAAAGTTCTTCCTATCAGCGGGAAAACCCCAAATCTGTAATCCCCGGCACAGCATCCAATTTATCTTTTGTCAATGGGGTGATGAATGTTGGCTGCCGCCCGACGGTAGACGGTCTGCAACCCACTGTGGAAGTTCACCTGTTAGATTGGTCTGGGGATTTGTATGGTCAAACCTTGAGTGCGAGTTTGGTAGAGTTTTTGCGACCCGAACAAAAATTCGCTTCTCTGGATGCTCTCAAAACTCAAATTCAGGCAGATTGCGATATTGCTAGAAGCCTCTTAACTGCTAAAGTCTAATAATTATGTGATCTAGAACAGGCGATCGCTTTTAAAAATGGTGCAAGATGAGTCAGACTAAATTCTAGTTGTACAAATACGAAGTCCGCAAGGCAAAGACTCAAGAATTTGGCAATCTTGATATCTTTTCAACAATTAGCAATTAGCAATTCGCAATTAACAATTAGAAATCAGGGATATGAGACAACATATTGAGCGGCTCAAACAAAATCTAGGCAAAACTATGGTTGGCAAAGCGGATGCTATTCGCTTGGTGCTGGTAGCCGTGTTTTCGGGCGGACACGCGCTGCTGGAAGACGTGCCTGGTGTGGGAAAAACGCTGCTGGCGAAGTCTTTGGCGCGATCGATCGATGGGAAGTTTCAGCGGATTCAGTGCACTCCCGATTTGTTACCGACGGATGTCACCGGTACTAATATTTGGAATCCGCGCAGCGGAGAGTTTGAGTTTTTGCCCGGCCCAGTTTTTGCTAATGTTTTGCTTGCTGATGAAATCAATCGGGCGACGCCGCGAACTCAGTCAGCTTTGCTGGAAGTGATGGAAGAAAAGCAGGTGACAGTAGATGGAGTTTCTCGGAATGTTCCGACGCCGTTTTTTGTGATTGCGACTCAGAACCCGATCGAATATCAAGGCACTTTTCCGCTACCGGAAGCGCAAATGGATCGGTTTACTTTGTCTTTGACTTTGGGCTATCCCGCTGCGTTGGAAGAGTTGCAAATGTTGGAACGGCTTTCTGATAGTTTTGCTGTTGAAGATTTGCAGCCTTGTATTTCTTTGGCAGAAGTGCAGGAATTGCGTCGTTTGTGCGCTGGTGTGAAGGTGGAAGGCTCTTTGAAACAGTATATTGTAGATTTGGTGCGATCGACGCGGGAAGATGAGGAGATTACTCTGGGGGTGAGTCCCCGGGGTGCGGTGGCTTTGCACCGGGCGTCGCAGGCTTTGGCGTTTATTTCGGGGCGGGATTTTGCTACCCCGGATGATGTGAAGGATTTGGCGCCGCACGTACTGTCTCACAGGTTGATTCCGGCGGGGGGAAGGAGGGCTAAAACGATTGTTGACAAGTTGTTGCGATCGGTTCCTATTCCTTAAAAAGTTTGTAAGTAGTTGTTTTAATTAAAGGAACAGGCAAGATGCCTGTTCCACAAACAATTACAGCTTAATTCAAGGAACAGGCAAGATGCCTGTTCCACAAACAATAAAGAATTACAGCTTAATTAAACAAACAGGCAAGATGCCTGTTCCACAAAGAATTACAGCTTAATTCAAGGAACAGGCAAGATGCCTGTTCCACAAACAAT
>NZ_JAUBUB010000005.1:0-31659 GCF_036705265.1 Microcoleus sp. B4-C2 | reverse complement strand
AAGATGCCTGTTCCACAAACAATAAAGAATTACAGCTTAATTCAAGGAACAGGCAAGATGCCTGTTCCACAAACAATTAATTTTCCTGTGGGGAGTAGGGGTTGGGCAGGAGATCCCGCCCTTGAAAGACTTATTAATAATGGTGCAAGATGTCAGTTAATCCATAGGTTTTGCACCATTCTCAAGCACTCTCAAACAGCGCCACTAATTTTTTTGCCTCTAAATCAACATTGTGTTGTTGAGCAACCCGTTCTGCTCCTGTTTTCCCCATTTGTTCTAGCTTTTCTAAAGGTGCTTCCAATACCGCGCGCATCGCTACGGCTAATGCTTCTGCGGAACCGGGAGGAACTAACCAACCGCAAACACCGGGTTCTACGAGTTCCGGGATGCCAGCAACATAGGTGCTAATTACGGGCCGATTGAGAGCGAGGGCTTCCATAATTACGACGGGCAAACCTTCAGCAAAACTAGGCAATACCATTGCCCGTGAAGCTAAAATCTCTTGCTGAACTCGATCGCCACTGGCCCAACCGGTAATTTCTATATGGTTTTGCAAACCAAGTTGCTGAATCTGCTGTTCAATATCCGATCGCAGCGGCCCGTCTCCTACGAGTACCAACTTAAACTCTAAGCCTTGAACTGCTAACTTGCTAGCAGCTTCTAGCAATAATAAATGACCTTTTTGTTCGCTGAGCCGGCCAATGCAAGCTAAGCGGGGTGCTGCGGGTATGGGGACGTAGGGTGCAGTTAAAAATGCAGCATCTACGCCGCAGTGTATGACGTGAATTTTTGACCAAAAAGTGCGATCGCACCACCGAAAAAGCTGACTTTTACCGAAGGAACTAACTGCTGCTACAAAGGTCGATCGTTTAATTTTTTCGTCTAAGGAAAGAAGTGTGGCTTTATCAAATTCTTCAGGGCCGTGAACAGTGAAACTGTAAGTCGGGCCGCCCAGCACGTGGCACAGCATAGCGACTGTTGTGGAATTTGTCCCGAAGTGAGCGTGAACGTGTGCTGTACCGGATTCTGCAAACCAATTTAAAAGAATGCAAGCTTCTGCTAAATAAGCTAGATGCAGCAAAATCCCCCGTTCCGAGTGCCAGCCAACTTTGAACATTAACCGCACAGCTTCGATGAATCGAATTGGTCTAGTTGTGGCAACGCGCAGCAAACCCCACGCTAACCCCTGTACACCAACTCCTAAGATTACTTTAGTTGATTCTTGCTCTAGTTTGTCGGCCTCATCAACGAGTTCTGACTCGCAGGATCGGATCGAAAAACGTGCGACTTTCATGCCGCATTTTTCAACGGCTAGCACTTCTCTGCGGACAAAGCTGTGGCTGACTTTGGGATATTGGTTGACTAAATAAGCGATGTTCATGAACGGGGAGAAAATTTTATGGTAAAACTTAGATTAGTTTAGCCTTTGGCTGCAATACGTGGGCAACAAATTTAGCTGATTTGTTGAGCTTATTTGAGCAGGGGCGGAGGGCGATCGCTTTTGGTGGGATGGGGGAAGTGACAGCGGGGCGATCGCTATTTGGGTCAGAGCAAATCAATCCACACATTTTACATTTTTAATACAATAGTCACGACACTTTTTAGGTAGTAGTCACAAACCGTTGATTTTCACGCAGGCAGCTCGATCGCTCGATCGCCCTGAAAGCCTTTTTTCAGGGTTCCCAATTAAAAACTGTCCGAAGTGTTTTCCTGTTATGCAAACCACTCCCAATCAGGTTTAACAGCCCCCAGATTGCCTCAATAATTGGTAATTATTCAACCTGCAATTCCATCTAATTTCCTATTGTGGCCTAAATTTCCCCGAAAATCACCAGCCCGAAAAATAATCGCCCAAATCCCCAAACAACCAGCAACTCTCGCAACTCTCACAACTCCCCCAACTCTCACCACCAAAGATTTTTCTGAGGCGACTTGCTCTGCATCTACCCAAGATGACAGCAAATAAGGTAAAGTAAACGGCACAAGAGTCTAGAACTCTCCAACTGCCGCAACTCGGCAAACCCGCCCCTGACCAGCAAAACTGGCCAGTACAGGCGGCATTAACCGCTAACCGTCAACCCCTAACAACCGAGAAAAATGCAAACCTACTACTACGTTTTAGCCAGCCAACGCTTTTTGCTAGAAGAAGAAGCCCTAGATGAAGTGTTTAAAGAAAGAACTCGCAACTACAACGAACAAGAAAAACAAATAGACTTCTGGTTGGTCAAACAGCCCGCTTTCCTAGAAGCACCGACAATGGCAGAAGTTAAAGCAAAATGCCCTCAGCCAGCCGCCGCCATTATTTCCATCGATCCTGTCTTCATCACCTGGTTGAAACTGCGATTAGAATATGTACTGACAGGGGAATTTGAAGCACCATCACCAACTATTCCTGATGCCCTTGCATCCCTACAGACAGCATGAATAAAAGAGCAAAATATCCGACAAAACAACTAACAACAATTAGGGGTAAATTGTACAAATTTATTTTGTCTCTCCCCCTATTTTCTGCTACTTCGCTAGCCCTTTCGGTATTGACAATTTTATCGAGTTCTGTTAAAGCTGAGTCGAGCTGCCAACCGCCCCAGTCCGATGAATATCTACTGTTAATTGTCACCCCAACACCCGAACAGCAAGAAAGAGCAAAACGCTCTTTCCCTGGAAATACTAACAACACAGTTTGTCGGTACATCAATGACACGGTGACGCGAGTTGGTGGCTTTCGCGACTCGCAAATCGCGGGCGATTGGGTTAAATACATCGAAGATGTTGTCGGATTGCAAGCTTACGTAGTACGATCGCCCGCAGTGGCACTACCCCAAAATTTGCCAGTCTACAACCCTCAGCCAGCACCAGGTTTTGAACCAATCACCAATCCTTCAACGGGCAATCTTGCCTTCAATCCCCAACCCCTCGGCCCTGGTTATGCAGTGTTAGTCGATTACTTCAACCAACCGGAATTAGCAGGCCAAGTCAGGCAAGCATTAGGCACACAAGTAGGCTTAGCTTCCTACGGTCAGCGTCCCTTTTTATTCGTCGCTTATACAACGGATCAAAACGCCGCTACTGCAGCAGTAAAAACATTGAGCGATCGAGGTTTTTGGCCGATGTTAGTAGACAGCCGCCGAGTTACCGTAATTGCTCCTGCTGTTCGCTAAAAGATAAAACTTGGCAATTCTAATTGCTTCTTTTCAAACAAAGTCCGCTTAAGGGAACTAATAACAATTATTGTTGTTGTTCGGATTCTAGCGGGCTGCTTCCTAGCTGACTTTCTGCCCGCTTTTTTGCTTCCATTGCCGCTCCGTAATCGGGTTTGTAGCGAATTGCTTTGTCATAGGAGGCGATCGCATCTTCGTATCTTTTTACCGCCACAAGCGCATTGCCGCGGCTGTACCAGGCTTCCGAGTAGTCAGGCTTGACATAGACGGCTTCATTGTAAGAGACTAGCGCATCTTCGTACCGCTTTAAATTGGACTGAGCATTGCCTCTATTGTACCACGCTTGATATTCTTTCGGGTTTAAATCTAAGGCTCTGCTGTAACACTCAATTGCTTGTTCGTACCTGCGTAATTCGTGATATGACCAACCTAAATTGTACCATGCTTGATAATAATCAGGTTTTAATTTGACAGCTTTTTCGTAAGCTTCTACCGCTTCTTCATGTCGGCGCATTTTCAGCAAAGCGATGCCTTTACTGTACCACCCTTGATAAAAATTGGGCTGAAACCGCACGGCTTTTTCGTAGGCTTCAAAAGCTTCTTGGTTTTTGTTTAATTCTAGGAAGACATTGCCTAAATTGTACCAAGCTTCATAATTATCGAATTTGATTTCAACTGCTTTTTGATAGGATTCTACGGCTCGATCGTACTGTTTTAATTTTTGGTAAGCTTGTCCCCGATTGTACCAAGCACCGTACAAATTGGGCTGAAATTGTACAGCTTTTTCGTAGGAGACGATCGCTTCTTCGTACCGCTGCGAATCTAAGAGAACATCGCCTCTGCCTTCCCACGCTGCGGCATAGTCGGGCTGGATTTTCAAAGCGTTATCAAAAGATGCGATCGCCTCTTGAGACTGCTGCAATTTATCCAAAGCATAACCCCGCCCCGTCCAAGCTTCTAAGTATTCCGGCTTTAATTCTATGGCTCGATCGTAAGCTGATTGCGATTCTTCGTATTTTTTCAATTCGTACAAAGTTTTGGCTTTTTCCTGCCAAACTTCCGCGTAGTCCGGCCTGAGATTTATTGCTCGCTCATACGCTGCTAGAGCTTCTTCAAATCGGCTTAAATTGTAAAGAGTATTGCCTCGGTTGTATAAATCAGTTGCATTGGCAGAATTAAAAGTGTTTACACCATAAATTGATGCTATAATACTGATGCCAATTAAACTGGCGATCGACAATATTTTTAAATACAGTTTTTTTCGAGATTTGAGCGGCATCTTCGCAGCAGCCACCGGAGGCAATACAGGAACTGTACCGCTGAAAGAATTTTTCAATTCTTTAATAGCTTGCAGCGTTTCGCCGGCACTAGAATAACGTTGCCGAAAATCGTACTTTACCATCTTATCTAAAATAGTCGCAAATTCAGGACTGACTGATGTTTTGTCCTGCCAAATTATTTCCTCTGTCTCGGTATTTTTTGGCATTTGGTGAGGATTTATGCCAGTGAGGAACTGAATTGCGATCGCACCGACGGCATAGATATCGCTGCTGAGTTTCGGGTTGCCGTGAGCTTGTTCGCTGGGCATATAACCGGGAGTACCGATGCTGACACTCAAGCTATTCTTGGGCTGAGGATTGGTGATTTGAGTAGTAATTTCTTTGACTGCGCCGAAGTCAATTAAAACTAATTTTCCGTCTCTATCTCTGCGGAGGATATTGCGGGGATTGACATCGCGGTGAATCACATTTTGCTGGTGTACAAAGTCTAAAATTTCGAGAAGTTCCTGCAATATACAAATCACGGCATCTTCCTGCATGACTCCCGCAGTTCCTCCTTGGTAAGAGGAACCCCCCTCAGCCCCCCCTTGGTAAGGGGGGGAGCCAAGTCCAGCCCCCCCTTGGTAAGGGGGGGAGCCAAGTCCAGCCCCCCCTTGATAAGGGGGGGAGCCAAGTCCAGCCCCCCCTTGGTAAGGGGGGGTTTGGGGGGGTATAATTTCTTGACTTAAATCGTGGCCTTCTATAAATTCTTGAACTAGGTAAAATTCTTGATTTTCTTCAAAGTAAGCAAAAAGTCGGGGAATGCGATCGTGATTTCCCAACTTGTACAAAACTTGTGCTTCCGTATCGAATAAACGTCTTGCTACCTGTAGAGTTTCGGGATCGGTTGCGTGAGGTTTAAGCTGCTTGACGACGCAGAGGTGATTGCCTGGTAGCTGCTTATCTTCAGCTAAATAAGTTTGAGCAAATCCGCCGCCTCCCAAGTGACGGATAATGCTGTAGCGATTGCCGAGTGTTATTCCAAGCATGAGATTTACCTAATATTCCTAGTCTTTTGGAGAATTAGCTTCCCACCAAGCTGTCAATCGATTTTAGATTTTAGATTTTAGATTTTAGATTAAAGAATTGAAGCATTGACTTGCGCGAGATAAATACGTTCGGCAAGTTTCATCGGATACAGGTTTTTTATTTCTGGATCCTGAGTCTGCTTTCGGAATGAATCCGGGGGCTTGTATCCTAGATGCTTTCGGTCACATCTTCCGCATTTGAAAATTCTAACATGGCCTCTCTAAATTTTTTAATGGGTCGAACCGCAACTGGGGAGTTTGAATTTCAATAAAATCAATTTTAGGGTGAAATCCCTTGTGAGTTCTTCAATCATTAATTTAGTTCCATCTGTTTTTCCTGTATTGTACAAAGCTAGCTCGTCTAATGCCTCCCGATTTAGAACTTTTCAATAATTACAACAGAGGTGTCGTTGTTGAGTTTTGCTATCCCCTCTAAGTAGCTATTTTTGGGTGCGATGTAAGGTCGCTGTGCGAACTTTACGGTCACAGTCTGTTGGCTTTCTTTCTTGTTCCCTCCCCTTACTAAGGGGAGGGTTAGGGTGGGGTTCTAGATTTTTTCGGACATTAAGATGCTCCCACTATAACTTAACTTCAAACGGCTTTCAAAATCTCGTCATCAACTGAAAAATCTATCTCAGCTTTGCCCCGCCCCGAAACTACATAATCATTCTGAAAAGAATCTTTTAAGCCAGAAACTAAGTCAAATTCCGGCTGCCAGTTAAGCTCGGTGACAGCTTTATTAACTGAAGCGAAAAAGTGCTGCAATCTCATCGGAAAAGCTTTCTTTTTGCCGAAGTCAAATTGTTTCGGATCGTAGTGTACAATCTTAATAGCATCAGGGGATTTGCCTGCCGCTTGAATGCAGGCGCGGGCTAAACCGTCAAAGGTGACAAATCGATCGCCCGAAACGTTGTAAATTTGCCCGATCGCCCTTTCGTTGCCCAAAACCGCCGCCATTGCTTTAGCCAAATCCTGACAGTGCCCCAACTGCGTGAAGTGCATTCCGTTACCGGGAATCGGAATTGGTCGATCGCGCACAATGCGATCGAAAAACCAAGCCTCTAAATCGTTATAATTTTGGGGGCCGTAAATGTAAGTCGGGCGAATCGAAGTCCAAGGCAAACCGGACTCGGCCAAGTAATTTTCGGTTTCGCATTTACCCAAATGCCGGCTTTTAGGATCAGTAGCGTCCCCTTCAATATGAGGCATTTGATCCGACTTCAAATAAACCCCCGCAGAGCTCATGTAAACAAAGTGCTGCACCCGCCCTTTAAATATTTCAGCTAAAGGCTTTGTATCGCTGAGTTCGCGGCCGTTGTTGTCAAAAACCGCGTCAAACTCGACCGTCGATAACTTTTCTTTTAGTTGTTCGACATTTGTGCGATCGCCCTGAATCTGTTTTACGCCCGCAACCGGTACAGGCTTGTTGCCCCGGTTAAACAACACCACTTCATGCCCTTGTGCTGCTAAAATCTTAGTAAGATAAACCCCAATAAACCGAGTACCGCCCATCATTAAAATTCGCATTAATTTCGATGCTCCTTACAGTTAGTATAAATATCTTACAATAAAGTTATGCCCTAGGGCGTGTTTTCTATCCCCGGAGATCCCCCTAAATCCCCCTTAAAAAGGGGAGTAGGGGTTGACTTTGACACTGATTATTTCACCTTTTTAAGGAGGCTGGGATTTTGAATCTCATGAGAAATCACTCAGAGTAGATAATTCATCCGTGTATCCGTGTCCTCATCCGTGTAGTGCTTTCCTTCTCCAACACTTTCAATTTGCCTAAAATAGCCCTATGCAAGTTCCCCGCCTGCATCCAGAAACAATCGAAGAAGTCAAACAAAGAGCAGACATAGTAGACGTTATTTCCGGTCGCGTCGTCTTGCGGAAACGCGGGAAAGAATTCGTAGGTTTGTGTCCCTTTCACGACGAAAAATCTCCCAGCTTTACTGTCAGTCCCGGCAAACAAATGTATTATTGTTTCGGCTGCGGTGCAGGGGGCAATGCTTTTAAGTTTCTCATGGAATTGGAGAAACGCCCTTTCAGCGAAGTAGTATTAGAATTAGCTAAAAATTATCAAGTCCCCGTCAAAACTGTCGAACCGGAACACCGACAAGAATTGCAGCGGCAAATTTCCCTGCGGGAACAACTCTATGAAATCTCAGCACTAACAGCCAACTTTTACGAACACGCTTTGCGGCAAACCCAAGGAGAAGAACCCTTAGCTTATCTCAAATCAGAACGCCAGCTAAGCGAAGAAACTATCCAACAATTTCAATTAGGTTATGCACCCCAAGGTTGGGAAGCACTTTACAGTTATTTAGTAGAACAGAAAAACTATCCCGCGCAATTAGTAGAACAAGCTGGATTAATTGTACCCCGAAAAAATGGCGGCAGCGGTTATTACGATCGCTTCCGCAATCGCATTATGATTCCCATTCGCGATACCCAAGGCAGAGTCATCGGTTTCGGCGGCAGAGCTCTCGGCGACGAACAGCCGAAATACCTCAATTCTCCCGAAACAGAACTCTTCGATAAAGGCAAAACTTTATTCGCCTTAGATACAGCAAAAACAGCCATTAGCAAAGCCGATCGCGCAGTGGTTGTAGAGGGATACTTTGATGCGATCGCACTTCAGGCCGCCGGCATCTCCAACGCCGTCGCTTCCCTCGGCACAGCCTTAAGTTTAAACCAAGTACGGCAGTTATTGCGGTACACTGACTCCAAACAAATTATCCTCAACTTCGACGCCGACAAAGCAGGAACTCAAGCAGCAGAACGCGCTATTGGAGAAATAGAAAAACTCGCTTATCAAGGAGAAGTGCAACTGCGGGTGCTCAACATTCCCGACGGCAAAGATGCCGACGAATACCTCAAAACATACTCCCCAGAACAATATCGAGAATTGCTCGAAAATGCTCCGTTGTGGCTCGACTGGCAACTGCAACAAATGCTAGTCAATCAAGATTTGAAGCAAGCCGATACTTCCCAGCAAGTCACAAAAAAAATAATTAATTTATTAACCAATATCACTGACGACAATCAGCTAGCACATTACCTGCAGAAGTGTGCCGAAATTCTCAGCAAAGGAGATTTTAGACTCACAAAAATGATTGCTGAAAACTTGCTCAATCAAGTAGTCAGCGATTGGGCAAAGCGGCAGAGTCAAGACGAATCTTTGACAATGCCCCTGTTAATTAGAAACAAGCTGAAGCCGAACAAACAATATAAAAAGCAGCGTGCAAGCGGCGAAAACAAAAGCTCAAAATCTAGCTTATCAGCCGTAGCCCGCAGTCTTTTAGAAGAAGCAGAAGCGCAATTATTGCAGATTTATTTGCACTGTCCCGAATATCGCCAAGATGTCATAGAAGCAATAGAAGCTAGAGACGTGCAGTTTAGCCTTTCTCACCACAGATTTTTGTGGCACCAGATTGTGAATGCAGAAATATTGCACAAAATGTCTTTACAAGTAGCGCCTTCAGAGTTAATATTGAAATTGCAAGATAGCTTCATTGAATATCCGAATCAACTCAATCAAATCTCGCATTTATTTCACTTAAATGAGTTCTCAGAAAGAAATGTTTATCGCGCACCTCTAGTCATTAGATCTGCCCTCGCCTGTATCGAGCAAATTATCAGCATGAAGCGCCGCCGGATTGCACTCAATATGTGGGAAAAAGCCAAGGCCGCTAGCAGTGGCGAAGAGGCTATAGAATATCACCAACTATTCTGTGCCGAACAAGAATGGCTCAAGGAATTAGAGCGGCTGCGTCAAGTTAATTTTTACGATTTAACATCCGTGCCTTGGGGCTAATACCCTTTTAGATTTTAGATTTTAGATTTTAGATTGGAGATTGGAGATTGGAGATGACTCGTTCGATATAGGTGGGAAGCTAGGGCTGTTTCGGGGCAACCACGGGGAGTAGGGGTCGGATTGCCCCTACCGAAAAGCAGGGTTTTGTAGGGGCGGTGCCCCGTGCCCGCCCAGCCCATAGACGAGCGGGTAGGGGTTTCAGATATCGGGGCAACCACGGGGAGTAGGGGTCGGATTGCCCCTACAAGAGAATGAAACAGCCCTGGGTTTGAAGCTTGCGTGCGGTTACATTTTTTTAAACTGATATAAGGAATAAAGTCCCTACTAAGAACCCGTTTGTACTAAGGACTTTATTACTTTATTCAACGACCCTTTTAATAATCGCAAAAAAGAGTTTCGCGAGTATCTCTACCCGTCACGGGATTAGTACCTTTTGCCACTTTACAAAGTTTTTCTATCATATCGTCTCGCAGCAGTGTCTCTGTAAAATCAGCACCGTCAATAATAGCTCCTTCGAGTCTGGTATTGTAAGCAAAAGCACCCTCAAGGATAGCATTAGTTAAATTTGCTTTCATCATGCGAGCTAAATCTAAAGTAGCACCCGTGAAATTAGCGCCTTCTAAATTTGCTTCTTCCATATTGGCCGCAAAAAAGCTGACGCCCCGCAAATCTGCATTAGTAAAATTGCTGTTGCGAAGATTGGCTTTATTAAAACTGTCGTCAGTCAGAACTTGACCAGTAAAATCAGCCCCGACTAGGATTTCTTTGTCGTGATCCAAAGCGAAAGCCGGTGCGGGATTAATGCCGATCGCCCCAGCGGCAATTACTGCTAAAATAACAAAACTCAGCAAGAAAGTATAAATATGTTGGCGAATTCGAGAAATCATCATACAAGTTCAAGCTAATGAGCAGTCGTGACAGTTCTGAATTGAATTCTACCAGAAAGCGCGTCAAGCGTAGCTATCCCGTAGGGAATCGCCCGCTTGCCACCGCTGACTCCAATTCCCCCCAATCCCCAAACTCTAGGGATATCGGCACATTGGGAGAAAACTTAGTCGCCGAGTGGTTGCAGCAGCAAGGTTGGGAAATCCTGCACCGGCAGTGGCACTGTCGCTGGGGAGAGATTGACATCATCGCACTCGGAAGAGATGAAGAAAGCGCAAAAAACCGAAGTCTTCCCAATCACACATCCCAAACATTAGCATTTGTAGAGGTGAAAACTCGCCGCCGGGGAAATTGGGATGCGGGTGGAATGTTGGCTATTAATACCACAAAACAAGCCAAACTTTGGCAAACAGCCGAAATATTTTTAAGCACCCATCCAGATTTAGCCAATAATTATTGTCGCTTTGATGTCGCTTTAGTCAGGTGCGAACCTTCACAACAAAACACTAAGCAAATCTTACCACCATTAACAGCAGCGAACTCTCAATCCGCCGTTGCAGGTAACTACCGACTCACCCTGCAAGAATACATTCGATCGGCTTTTAGCATTTAAAAATATATAATAATTAAAATTTAGAGGGTAAAATCTCAAACCAATGCCCCTAGGTCATTTTTAATTGTTAACTTGCCTAGGCTGTCGCGCAGTTCTCTCTTGAGCTTTAACGGAGCTGAAAAAAGCGTTAAATCTTCTCCCGCTTTCCCCTTCTCTCCCTCTCCTGTTCTGTCATCACAGTTAATGTATATGCGTAGCAATCTAGGCCAGAGTTTCCGGGCAATATCCCAGACCCTTGACAAACTGCTGGCGAAACGCTTCAATTTCTTTGCGGTCAGGGCTGCCGTGACAAACCACGGCCACCTGGTAGCGGCGCATCACGCTCAGTGGCGACTGTCCGGTTTCCAAACTCCAAAGCGCCATTTGCAAGCGAATTTCAGGATCGTAAGGAATCCCGAGTTCGTTCATAAAAGCCCGAAAATCCCCGTGCATTTCGGGAGTTAAGTATTGGCTCATTTTCACCTTTACCACCCAGCCGTCAATTTGGTGAATAACAGTGATAAATTGCAAGGGAAGATGATGAGCCGTGCGTAGGTAATCCACGACTCTCAGAGTAAGGCTAGTATTGGCGATGTAGTAGAGGTATTCCATAACGATCCTTATGAGCCTTATGAGCAAAGCTGATGCTATACCTCTATCGTCGCGGACTCTACCCGCCACCACAAGGGGAAAAGCACCCGACTTTGAATGGGGGTTTTTACCCAATTTGTTACCCAGTTGACAGATCGATCGCACAGGAATTCACTTGATGACAGAGATGGACTGGTCTTTGGACGGCTACGACTACGAACTTCCGCCCTCGCGCATTGCCCAAAATCCCGTAGTGCCGAGGGACAGTTCTCGCTTGCTGGCTGTAGATTCTCCCAACAGCCACCAACACCGGATTTTTAGGGATTTACCCGATTTGCTGCAACCGGGCGACTTGCTGGTACTGAACAACACCCGCGTGCTGCCAGCGAGGCTCTACGGGCACAAACCCAACGGCCCGGCTGTGGAGATATTATTGATGGAAGAACGGCAGCACAACTGTTGGCTGGCTTTGGTTAAACCGGGGAAACGCTTAAAGTTGGGATCGCAAATTGAGTTTGATCCCATCGCCCCTGCCGATGAGAACTCTACCACAGCTCCTTGCTGTTGCCGAACCGATGCCACGATCCCCGATCGTCGTCGATTGACTGCAACAGTTATAGAGAGGGACGACGCAACAGGAGGACGGCTGTTGGAGTTTGACATCCCCACAGATGAGAATCTGGTGAAGTTTTTGGACGAATACGGCCACGTACCCTTGCCGCCCTACATCGACCATTCCCAAGCTTCAGCGGAACAGTACCAGACTGTTTATGCCGATCGGCTTGGGGCGGTGGCTGCCCCCACAGCAGGCCTGCACTTCACCGAAGAATTGTTCAGCCGCTTGGAACAGCGGGGAATCGAAAAAACTTTTGTCACCTTACACGTCGGAGTAGGGACGTTTCGCCCGGTGGAGGTGGCAGACGTGACGGCTCACAAAATGCACGGCGAATGGGTGGAAGTACCCGCCGCCACCGTTGAGAAAATCCGGGAAACTAAAGCCAGAGGCGGGCGGATCATTGCCGTGGGTACCACAGCAGTCCGAGCTTTAGAGGGAGCCGCCGCCGCGAGTGGCGATTTTTCCTTGCAACCTTTTTGTGGCCCGACCGATTTGTTTATCTACCCTGGTTACAAGTGGCGGGTTGTAGAGGGGATGATTACCAATTTTCACTTGCCCCGCTCTACTTTGATGATGATGGTGAGTGCGATGATTGGAAGGCCTCGGCTGTTGGATTTGTACCGAGAAGCGATCGAGCATCAGTACCGCTTTTATTCCTTTGGCGATGCCATGCTGATTTTACCAGCAGCAAAAAAGGATTGATCGATCGGGCATCGGGTTCGCCCCATGCCCGGTATGCCGTTTCTATTCTTCCTCCTCTTCTTCATTGCCGGGATACACGAAGCTGTTGGAACGTCCAGTCAGAACAGATTTGCCCAGAGACAGAGCTTTCTGAGCTGCCACGACAGCTTTGCGCTTCCATGTGGCCTTACGCATATTCTTCTTGGATTTGGAGGTTTTCTTCTTAGGGACTGCCATGACGCTAAATACTTTCTGCTTATATAGACAAACAAACATTCTAGCCGATTTTGTCGGCAATGCTTACTCAAAAAACGGCAATAACTGCTCACCAACCAATATCAAGTAGTAAGGTGCGTCAGCGATTAGCTTCTGGAAAAATAGACAAAATCCCCTAGATCACGCACCCGCAGCAGCTAAAGTTCGTGAAAGTGGTAGATCACGACGCCAGTTACTGCATCGTTCTCGATACTCACATAATCCGTTTTGAGCAGTGCCGTGAAAGCCTCTTCCACTTCGGCAAAAGTAGCGCCGGTTGCCATCACCCCTTGGGTGACAGATAATCTTCCGTTCTTGGTATAAGCTGCCTTCAGGAGTTTAACCCCTAACTGATCTGGAGTTTGCTTGGAATATGTCGCGGCGATCGCCCCGTTGCTGGGATATAGCGGTATACCTTCGCGAGATACGCCGAGTTTGCCCCTGAGACTGGCATTGTGTTCGTCCACCATGTTCGGCAGCAGCAGCAAGTCAAACAATTGCCCAAACCCAAACAAACCAAAGGTAAACAGCCACAGCAAACCCGTACCAATCTTGCCGTTGTAGAGGCGGTGGAGTCCGAAGGGGCCGAAAAAACAAGCTGCCCATAAAAGGTAACTAACACCTAAATTGCTCATTTTCTGACCGTCCTGCCTGGTTATTCTAAGAATTGGAGTCCTTTTATCCATTTTGTACTTTCTATCTGGTGTTTGAACAGTTTGACACCAGCAGATATTTGTGCATAGTCCGAAGTTATTGGTTATTTACTACCAATTCCCCAATTCCCCATGCCCTAGGCCCCATGCCCCATGCCCCATGCCCATGCCCATGAGTAATTTTGCGTAGCAATTCTTAACGCCAGCAACATATTTTCGCGGGCGAGAGCTTGGTAAACTGGAGGGCGTGGAAATTACAGCAGCTTAGACCTGGATTCCACACGGAGCGCCAAAGCAAGCGCGCCGCCAGCGCTGGCCGGACATACACGAGCGCGATCGCCCGCAGTACCCGACAATGGAAACAAGCGAGTAGTTATAAGCAGAAATCCAATAAACATATGGTAGATTCCCTCAAAAAACCCACTTTTGAAGAACTGCGGCCGGGAGTGAAAGCCCCAGCCAAAGAAACTATTCTCACGCCGAGATTTTACACAACAGATTTTGACGAGATGGCCAAAATGGACATCTCGGTAAACGAAGCCGAACTAGAAGCAATTATCCAAGAGTTCCGCGTTGACTACAACAAAAACCACTTCGTGCGGGATGAGGAGTTCGCTCAATCTTGGGATCACATTGACGGCGAAAAACGCCAGTTGTTCATTGAGTTTCTAGAACGTTCATGCACCGCTGAGTTTTCTGGGTTCTTGCTTTACAAAGAATTGGGACGCAGGCTCAAAGACAAAAATCCAGTGCTCGCCGAGGGTTTCAACCTGATGTCCCGCGACGAAGCGCGGCACGCCGGATTCCTCAACAAAGCGCTGTCCGACTTTAATTTGTCCCTGGATTTGGGTTTCTTGACAAAGAGCCGCAGTTACACATTCTTTAAGCCGAAGTTTATTTTCTACGCGACTTACTTGTCTGAAAAGATTGGTTATTGGCGCTACATCACGATTTACCAGCACTTAAAAGCCCATCCTGAAGACCAGATTTATCCGATTTTCCGATTCTTTGAAAATTGGTGCCAGGATGAAAACCGCCACGGAGATTTCTTCGATGCGGTGATGAGAGCTCAGCCTCAGATGTTGAACGATTGGCGCGCTAAGCTGTGGTGCCGTTTCTTCTTGCTGTCGGTGTTCGCGACAATGTATCTCAATGATATCCAGCGTGCGGGTTTTTATCGATCGCTCGGTCTAGATGCTCGCGAATACGACATCGAAGTCATCAAAAAGACCAACGAAACAGCAGGCCGCGTATTCCCCGTCATGCTGGACGTGAACAATCCAGAATTTTATGAACGGCTGGATATTTGCCTCAAGAACAATCAGCAGTTGACAGCAATTGTTGCTTCTAATACTCCGAAATTCTTGCAATTCTTCCAAAAATTGCCTTTGTACTTGTCGAACGGCTGGCAGTTGTTGAAGCTGTACTTCATGAAAACAATTGAATCACCTTCAGTACAGGGCGCTGTGCGTTAAGTTTTGATTTTTCATCCTCTGTGACGGCGGTTCTGCGGCAAGCAGAGCCGCTTTTTTTAGGTATAATGTTAGATTAGTTTTGATGCTCGATCGTGCGATCGAGTTTCAAATTCAAGCGAAATTTATGAAGGAGTTAATTGTGAGATGAAGGGTGAGTAATATGATATCGGGAAGACGCAACTCTTTTGTAGACTACAAAGCAGATGGACACAACTGGATAACTTTGATGACAGGAGAATACTATCCAGATATCTTACAAGAGGCTTGCCAACTTTACGAACCAGTTTTAGTAATGTTTGGGCAATTACTCAGGACTTCTGAATCATCAGTGCGCCTATTTATACAGATTTCTGAGGTTCCTAGCACATGGATGCGAGTTCAACTTCTCAGGGTGTTTCGCAAGTATGTTAGCCCTGAGATTCCAGTTGAAATGCTCAGAAGGAAAAAAAAGACAGCGGATATTTGCAATCAGTTTGGATCTCGTTTTAGGTCTGTTCAAGAAGTTCAAGCTGCATACATGACTCGTCCTATTCCTGACGAGGCAATGTCCGCTTTGTTGTGGGAATACAAAAGTCGTGGCAACAAAGGATACGACCTAACTGAAAGGTTTTTTTCCTTATTCCGCTTACATTTTCCATACTTGGCAATCCGAGGGCCAGAGCGAGCCGGAAAAGATATCCTGATGGGAAATGTCTTCGCAAACTATTCCAACCCGAAACGCCCAGTTGATTTTGCAATCTACGATATTAATGAAAATGAATTGCTGGCAATAGGATTAGCACGATATGATTCAGATAGAGGTGGTGCACAAGAAGACGATCGAACAGGCGGTTATCGTAGCTGTGCTGATGAAATCCTCAGTTACGCACAAAATCACAATTTAAGAACTAAGGTAATTTTTTTGAATGATGGGCCTGGTCTTTTACTCGGTTCAATGTGGGATGACTACGCAGATATTGAAAATAGTTGGCCAGATCAGATTATGGTATTGACACTGCGTATGGTTCCAGACCGAATTACAGTGGAATGGCTGCGTTCTTAAAAATAGGAGTGAGAATGGCTACTGGTATTTCAAAAAAACAATCGAAAGATCAAGCTACATCCAATCTTAATGAAAGTAAATTAAACAATAGCTTGGATGCGTGTTTTTTATATCCGGGAAAACAGCCTGCTAGTGAAGTTTTAGGCACTAAGAAAGCTAAATGTGTAAAATTGTGGGCTAACAATGAACAGCCAAGTGGGCTGGATGAAAACCGTATATACTATGGTGATAACTTGCCCATTTTAGCAAATTTACTTCAAGATAACTCTGTTCAAGGTAAAGTAAAATTAATTTACATAGATCCGCCTTTTGCAACGAAAACTATATTTAAATCGCGATCTCAGACTGATGCTTATTCTGACTTATTAGCAGGTAACAGCTATATTGAATTTATTCGTCAGAGGTTGATACTATTGAGAGAGTTATTAGCTGATGACGGCTCAATATATGTCCATCTTGATGATAAAATGGCATTTTATATCAAGGTGATTATGGATGAAATTTTTGGTCAACGCAATTTTAGAAATTGGATTACTCGCAAAAAATGTAATCCAAAGAACTACACAAAAAAGACTTACGGCAATGTTTCAGATTTTATCCTGTTTTATAGTAAATCAGATACTTATGTCTGGAATCGTCCTGTTGAAGAATGGACAGATAAGCGCGCCAACAAAGAATATGAATACATTGAAAAGGAAACTGGACGGCGATATAAAAAGGTTCCGATTCATGCGCCTGGAGTGCGAAATGGCGAAACTGGAAAGTCTTGGCGAGGGATGAATCCGCCACCGGGAAAGCATTGGCAATTTCCACCTCAAACACTAGATGAAATGGATGCTAGAGGGGAAATATATTGGTCTGCAACAGGAAATCCCCGTCGCAAGATATATTTGGATAGCAGTAGCGGGATTCCCGTACAAGATATTTGGCTAGAGTTTCGCGATGCTCACAATCAGAATATTAAAATTACAGGTTATCCAACTGAGAAAAACCGCGATTTACTTAGTCGAATTATTCGAGCTTCATCAAATCCTGATGATTTAGTGCTCGATTGCTTTGCTGGTTCTGGTACGACTTTGAGTGTGGCTTCGGAGTTTGGGAGGAGATGGATAGGAATTGATAATAGTTCTGAGGCGATCGCAACTACTTTGCGCCGTTTTGCTAAGGGTTGCGAACGAATGGGCGATTTTGTCAGCCAGCAAACATCGCTACACCAGAATCCATCGGATGACGAGTCTCGCCAATTATCGCTTTTTAACTTAGATGAATCTATATTTCAAGCTGAGTCTCCCTTAGAAAAAAGCGAGATGATTAATAACTTTGATCTTTATGCAACTGATTCGTTTGCTGGGGAACTAGAAGATATTGTGAGGCAATGGAGAGAATGGCAGTAGCAGCGGACAATAAAACTCACAAAAAGCATTCCGCCACATCGCAAAAATTGGCTCGACTATTACCATATAAGATTTATCAACTATTAACCTGACTTGATATCCTAGCTGTTTTTCATAAAATTTATCGCCATTCCCCCTGAATAGTAAAAGCCGCCCAATAATAAGGAGAACGCCACTCTTCCTGCTTCCACATTTCCAGTTGTGCCGCCCTCAATGCTGCCGCTGGCCTTAACCCTTTTTGCAGCATTCCCTGATAGAAACTCGACATTAATGTAGCTGTTCCTTCATCATCCACATTCCACAAACTCACCACAACTCGCTGAGCCCCTGCATACATAAATCCCCGTGTCAATCCTACCATGCCCTCGCCTTGAATGTTCTGCCCTAATCCGGTTTGACAGGCACTTAACACTACTAAATCTGCTGCTAATTTGAGATTGAAAATATCAGTAAGTCGCAGAAATCCGTTTAAGGGATTCCCCTTTTCATCTACCAGTGACAAGATGATTCCCGATAGTTCCGGGTTAGTGCTATTCGCTAAACCGTGAGTGGCAAAATGAATGATTTTATATTGGCTTAAGTTCTGACTGGTTGCTGCGGCGCGGCTGGCTTCAAAATCCAAAGATGCGGTGCGAGAATTGGCCGGAACTAACGCTTGAATGATTTGAGCTTCTTGGCGAGTGAATTGTAAACGGCTCAACTGTATGTTATTGGCGCGGCTAGAGCGGCTTAAACCGAGATTTACTGATTCTATTGCTTGGGGATTGGCGCTATTAGACTGGGTTCTGACTCGTTCATCGTCACCGCTAAAAACTGGATCGGCGAGCATTGCTAAAGTCCGAGTTGGGGGTTGTCTGTCATTGTAGTTTTGTCTTAAGATTCCCAAGGTGGAAGCAGAAGGCAGCAGCACAATTTCATGGTCTACAATTAAAGGCGAATTCCCATTTTCACCGGATTTTCCGGGGAGTGAGAGGGCGGCAAAGGGGAGGTAATTGAGAATGCCATCGCCAACAATCAGCAGGCGCTTTTGAGCGAGTTGTGCTGCTACTGGCTGTAAAATAATTTGACTAAGCGTGTTGTTAGCTTCAGCAACTCGATCGGGAATGTTTCGGTAGCGCGGGTTAGTCACAGCATTGCGGAAATTGCGGGCGACTTTTTCGATGTCAACCTGTTTGGGCAATTCATAACTGGTGATACTGGTTTTAGTCACAGCCCAGAGATAGCTACGATGTTTCCCTAAAGAATACTGGAGTAAAATGGTATTGTCATCGAGGATTTGTTGTTGAATCTGTGCCAGCGTTAGAGGTTGCGGTTGGGTGAGGGTGGCGTACCGGGGACTGGTGGAGCGGATTTGGGCTTGAATGTCCTGATATTGTCCTAGTAAAGTTTGCCGTTTTTGGTCTAATTCTACTTTTTCTGCGGGGGTATGATTGGGGCGGCTTAGAGTTTCGATTCGGCGTGTTTCTAAGGCATCGAGTTGCTGTTGTAAATTGCGTTCTTGCTGCAATAATTCCGGGGCTACACCTTGGCGAATATCGGCGTTTGCTTCTTGAAGAAGTTCGAGAAGGCTGCGGGCACGGGAACTTTCGCTGGCTTCTAAGGCTTTGCGATCGTAACCAGAGTTGGGATTGGTTTTGTGCAGTTCCATTAACAGGTCAATGTATAACTGGTAATAGTGTTGTACGGTGGCAAAGTATGAGATGCGGAGCTCGTGGTTGGTAATTTTGGTGCGGAGGTTTTCGATGATTTTGATGGAGGTTTCAATGTCAGTGAGGGCTGCGATTAAATTGCCTCGATCGCCTTTGAGAATAGCCCTATTGTAGAGGGTGAGGGCTTCCCCAGGACGATCGCCCACAGCGCGAAACAGTGGCAGGGCTTGGTTGAAATATTCTTCTGCTTTCTGCTGTTTTCCCAATTCTGAGTAAGTATTACCTGCATTGTTGAGGGTGTGGGCTTCTCCACGCGGATCTCTCGCTTTTTGTCTCAAATCGAGGGCTTGTTTGTAGTAGTCGAGGGCTGTTTGTTTTTCTCCCAAATCTGAATAGACTAAGCCAGTATTGTTGAGGATAGTGGCTTCCTTAGCCCGATCGCCCATAGCGCGGAATAAGGGAAGGGCTTGGTTGAAATACTCTTTTGCTTTCTGTTTTTCTCCTAAATCGTTGTAGGCTAAGCCGATGTTGTTGAGTGTGGTGGCTTCTGCAGTGCGATCGCCCAAAGATGTGTCGCTGTTTGCGGGTATGTCCGAGATGTTGCTGAGGTTGATACTTGCTTCAGGGCGATCGTCCATTGCTCGAATTAGGGAAAGGACTTGGTTATAGTAGTCGATGGCTTGCTGTTTCTCTCCCAAAGCATAGTAGACGGCGCCGATGTTGTTGAGGATGACGGCTTGTTTAGGGCGATCGGCTAAAGTCCGATTCCAAGAAAGGGCTTGCTTGTAGTAGTTCAGGGCTTGCTGTCTGTCTCCTAATCTATTAGTAATGAAGCCCATTTGATGCAGTGTGTAAGCTTCCTTCTCCCGATTTATAAGCATTTGATAAAGCGAACGCGCTGCCTCAAACTTTTGCAATGCCTCCTGGTAAGATGCTGCTGTTTCTTGAGCGAATAATCGCCTAGCTTCTTGAATCAAGCGCTCGGCTTCATCTGTTTTTTGATTTAATCGTTGTTTGTTTTTCTCAATTAATCGATCGGCTTCCCCATCCGGGATTTGATTTCTACTGACATCGAGGGTGGTCAGATATACCAATCCCGCTAAAGGTTGGGCATCTGCGATTTGATTTCTACTGATGTGTAGGGCGGTCAGATTTGTCAATCCCGCTAAAGGTTTGATATCTGCGATTTGATTGGATTCGATGAAAAGCAATATCAGATTTGTCAATCCCGATAATGGTTTCACATCGGCGATTTTATTGTCACTCAAATAAAGAAAGTTTAACTCAGTCATTCTCGATAAAGGTGTCACATCTACAATTTGATTAGATGCGAGGGACAGCCCTGTTAGATTAGTCAATCCAGCTAAAGGTTTTACATCGACGATTTGATTGGCTTCGAGGAAAAGATCCGTCAGATTAGTCAGTCCCGATAATGGTTTCACGTCTGAGATTTGATTGAAATTGAGGACGAGAGATCTCAGATTTGTTAGTCCCGATAAGGGTTGCACATCTGTTATTTGATTTCTACTGAGGTTGAGCTTTCTCAGATTGGTTAATTTTGATAATGGTTTGATATCGACTATTTGATTGCGAATCAGGGAAAGTTCTGTGAGATTAGTCAGTGTTTTTTGAGCGCGATCGCACTCTTGTGTTTTTGCTTTTGATAGCAACACCTCCACCGTATGTCTGGCTTCAGGGGTCAAATTCTCTTTGTTGCTACAAAAATCAGCAAAACTTTCAAATGTCTGGGGATTTGGCGCGGCGGCAGATCCCATCAAGATAGTCGCACCTACAGCTAACCCCCAACGCCCCCAAATCGAAAGTATGGGATTCATAAGCACTCGCTCAAAAAAAGACATGATTAGCTGCTATCATAATCTATCGCACCTTGTGATCCGCGCTTTTCCTTCCGGCTGGCCAATTAGATCGGGAGCATTTGGTGAAACAATAGTCGTTACTGCTTCTCGCTGCACTCTCCAAGCATTATTAGAAGCCGGGTGTTTCCAAAAAACCCGGTTTCTCATCAAAAATTCGGTTTCTGCACAAGTCCTATTTTAGGTTACTCTATATTCAGGAATTTTAAATTAGCGATCGCCCTCAAATTTAGGATCTATTATTTGCTGCTGTTTTATGAAAATCAAGAAAACACAATTTAACAAATCGAATGTTATTTTTTCCCTAGCAATGCTAGGCATTTTTCTATTTTCCTTAACTCTCCGCTTTTGGGAACTAGAGCGATTTAACACCTTAGTATTTGACGAGGTTTATTACGCTAAATTTGCCAACAATTATCTCACAAAAACTCCTTTTTTCAACGCTCACCCGCCTCTGAGCCAGTACATAATTGCGATCGGCATTTGGATCGGCACTCACCTTCCCTTCGGCAAAACCGCCGTCAACAGTATGGCTGGCTCCCTGCTTTCTCCTTGGGATTACCGCTGGCTGAATGCTCTCACAGGTTCCTTTATTCCCCTAGTTGTCGGAGCCCTAGCTTATCAGCTCGTTGGGCGCCGCACCTTTGCTTTTCTGGCTGCTTTATTTATCGCCTGCGACGGTTTGTTTTTAGTTGAATCTCGCTACGCGCTGAACAACATTTATCTAGTTTTGTTTGGAATATTAGGCCAGTTATTTATTTTAAAATCAGTAGAAGCTGAAGGTAAGAAGCGCTGGTTTTGGCTGGTGCTAGCCGGGATAGGTTTCGGCGCATCTGCGGCTATCAAATGGAACGGATTGTGGTTTCTTTTCGGTACTTATCTGATGTTGCTGTGCGCTTGGGCAGTTCGTTTTATTCAGGGAAACAAAGAAGATGAAGAACAGGTTCGCGAGGTTAATTCGGCTCTAATTCCTCCCGAAAGTCCCGTACAAAAACTGACTCAACTCAGTTTTATAGAAGTATGGTTTAGTCTAGCTATTATTCCTATTTTAGTTTATAGCATATCCTGGATTCCTCACCTGCACTTTAATCCAACTCCCAATTTCTGGCAGATGCAAACGGAAATTTTGACTTATCACCAGCGGATTAAAAGCGGCCCAGATGTACATCCTTACTGTTCCGCGTGGTACGGTTGGCCGTTGATGCTGCGCCCGATAGTTTACTTCTTCAAAAAAGCTAGCAACAATGCCCAACCAGATCCGGTTTTGCCGCCTTTACCTGAAGGTGCAACTGAGGTAATTTTTGACGTTCACGCAATGGGAAATCCCTTCCTTTGGTGGCTGTCAACCTTAGCTTTAGTGCTAGTAATAGGACTTTTAGTTCACCGGATTTTGGTGTGGCTGCAAACGCGCAGCGAGGCTTCTGTTGACACGATAGAACAGCAGCGGCCGATTTTGTTTCCGCCGACTGCTGAAATGTGGCTGGGGTTATATTTAATAGTTAATTGGGCCGCTAATTTGCTGCCTTGGGTGAAGGTGACTCGCTGCATATTTTTGTACCATTATATGGGCTGTTCTGTGTTTGCAGCCTTAGCACTTGCTTGGTGGACTGACAGGTGGCTGCACAGCCCTCAAACTCGACTCCGAGGGATGGGGGTAACAATTATTTTTCTGGTTTTGGGTGCTTTTATTTTCTGGATGCCTATCTATTTGGGACTGCCTTTGTCGCAAATGGAATGGAAAATTAGGATGTGGCTGCCATCTTGGGTTTAAGTTAGAAATAATTTTTTTATTAACGGGCAAGATGCCCGTTCCACAAGAAAATTAAGTTTTGTGGAACAGGCATCTTGCCTGTTCCTAAAGTTCCACAAGAAAATTAAGTTTTGTGGAACAGGCATCTTGCCTGTTCCCAACAAAGGTGCAAGATGTAAGTTATAACATTTATGACAAAGGTGAGTTGGCAAAAGCTAGCATTATTTTTGATAGAGTGCTCGATAAACTGGTTCGCCCCGTTTCAGAGTAGCAATTTCTCTTTCAGTAGCCACAGGCAGGGGATTTTCTGGTAGCCATTCGCCCCCATTTTGACGTTGAAAACTAGGGTGAGATGAAAAGCGAGCGCACATTTCGCTTTCTACTTCTTCAATATCTGACTGGATAAAAACTTCGCCGCCAATTGCCAGATAAGTTGCCAATTCGTTGACTAATTCCTGCTGCACCACCCGCCGTTTATGGTGCTTTTTCTTGAACCACGGATCTGGAAATTGAATGCTAACTCGCTGCAAAATACCTGCGGGTAAAGTTTCTAAGATTGGTTTGAGGGAACTATTAGCATTGCAAAACAAATAGTGCAAATTTGTCAAGCCTTTTTCGTCGCGCCAAAGATTCGCCTCCTCTACCAAAGGTTCCCGAATTTCTAATCCGAGAAAATTCCAGTCAGTTTGTACTTGCGCCATGTGCCACAAAAACCGTCCTCTGCCGCAGCCGATATCTAAATGCAGCGGTAAATTTAAGTCGGCATAGATTTTAGTCCAATCCGGGGGACTTGCAGATGCTTGATATCTAATTGATAGGGGATTGACGTGTTCCCGCACTCTTACTCTTGCCAATTTTGCTGTCTCCTGAATGTATTTTTTAACCGCTGATGAAGGCTGATTAACGTGGATTAACGCCGATAAATATTGATTTTTGCGATGTTGTCTAATACTTTTTAGTTAATGAGCGATATTAAATTGCAGAGGGACAATTTTTAATTGCTCATTATTGCATTAGGCTTCTGGTTCAATGCCTGCTGCTCTTAATTGTGCAGCTAGTCGATCGGCTCGCTGCCGTTCCTTTTCCACCATCTCTACTCCCCACAATAACATCTCTCCGCTCTCATCCCACCAGCGCAACCAATATCCGGTTCTTTCAGCTTTTGTTCCCTGCCAAACACCCAGAAATAACCCAATTCCCGGAATCCAATAACGATTGTTTGCATCGGGTTGCTGTTTTTTATACTCTGCTGATGAATTCAAATGATGTACTATTAAAGCTCCGCTCGCAGGTTCAAAAATTACATAGATTGGAGCTTGCAATATTTGTTCGTAAAAATGCCATTTTCCGGGGAGATAAGTTTGTTTGGCAGAATATTCATCCTGATAACTAGGAGGATTATCTGGCAAAAACTCCATGACAATTGCCGGAATGTCTCCTTCTAGGTTGGGGGTATAACTGCGGCGAATTTCTCGATCTGGAAGGGGCTGTACGTTGGTGGCATAAAACAGATCGGGAGTTTTTATAACTAGCTTATCGTTGAAAGTTACACAAATCGCCAGATGAGGCGCAACTAATGTTCCCTCCAAAATTAGCCCCGCAATTTCTAAGCTTTCCCGTAAGGCGGCGGCGAGCAAAGGCTGGTCGATATCTTGCAGGGGTTGCTCGTCTAAAATGAAATCTTTGGGCAATTTTTCCCAGGATATTTTGAATTGAATTGGATTGAATGTCATGGTATTTTACCTCTTACTAAGAATGCGGTAGAACTGCTGGCAATGATTTTCGATCGAATAGCATCGCCTATTTTTTAAGCTTCTGGTTCAATGCCTAATGCTCTTAATTGTGCGGCCAATAGGGACGATCGTTCTCGTTCTTGTTCGGCCCGTTCCCTTTCTTGTTCGGCTTGTTGTTGAGCGATAGCCCTTTCCTGCCGTTCTTGTTCGGCTTGTTGTTGGGCTATTTCCCTTTGCTGCCTTTCTCTTTCTACCATTTCTGCACCCCACAATAACATCTCTGAACTTTCATCCCACCACCGCAACCAATATCCGGTTCTTTCGGCTTTTGTGCCATACCAAACACCTAGAAATAATCCAACTCCAGAAATCCAATAACGGCCGAAAGCATCGGGTGGTTGTACTTCATACTTTCCTGATGAATCCAAATGATAGAGTTCTAACACTCCGGCGGCTGGTTCAAAAAGTGCATAGACTGGCACTCGCAATATTTGCTCGTAAAAAAACCATTTGCCGGGGGGATAAGTTTTTTTGCGAGAATATTCATCGTTGGCAGTAGCTGATAAAAATTCCATCACGATCGCCGGAATTTCCCCTTCTAAGTTGGGAGTGTAACTGCGGCGAATTTCTTGATTTTCCAGCGGCTGGACGTTGCGGGCATAAAACCAATCTGGAGCTTTGATAACTAGCTTGCTGTCTACTGTCGCACAAATTCCCATGTTTGGGGCAACTAATATTCCTGTTACAATTAGCCCTGCGATTTCTAAGATTTCTCGCAAGGCAGCAGCGAGCAAGGGCTGGTCGATATTTTCCACAGGTTCCTCGTCTAAAATGAAGTCCTCGGGCAATTTTTCCCAGGTAATTTTTAAGTCGGCTGTACTGGCTGTCACGGTATTTTACCTCTTACGGAGACTGCTGGAGCGCGGCTCGCAATACTTCGCGATGAAAGAGCGATCGCTCTACTATAAATTTTATCCTGTCTGGCGATAAGGCGTCGCCGTTAGCATAGTGTTCCATCCAGGTTTTGCTGATTAAATAAGGATCTTCTGGCAATTCTGATAATAAGTATCCCGGCATTTCTAACTCATCCATCAATTGACTGACTTTGGGATCGTAGCTGAGGGCAAAACAGCGGCATTCTTCGGATGCTGCCATAATTAAACTGTGGTAGCGCATCCCGATCGCCATTTCGACTCCCCGGAACACTCCTTTCAACTTTCTCGGATCGTCTAAACTGAGGATGCAGCTTCTTTTTGGCAGGGCTTCGTGCAAATGTTGGGCAATTTCTAAGTCGTGAGACGCTTGAAAAGGCAGCAGCAAAATTAAGGTGCGAGTTGCTTTTTGAAAGTCAACTAAAGCTTGAGTTAAGATTGACAAACGGGCGGGAGTTAGTGTAGAGTGAGAACGCAAACAAACAGCAACTCTGGGCGCAGGTAAATCCCACAAACCCGACACGGGAGAATTCTCCAAAGCCCACACGGGATCGGGCGCTAAAGTAAAGGGAATTTGCCAATCTGCAAGTAAAGTAGCTGAACCTTTATCCCGCACGCTGACGGCGGTGCATCCGGCAAAACAGCGCTGAGATAACTTGCGAGTGATTTCGCGCTTCAAAGGCCCAATTCCCTGGGCCCAAGCAACAGTTTTTAAGCCCATCTGCTGCGCTAATCCCATCAAACCACCATAATAGAAAGGACTCACAATGCTAGTAGCGTCTTGGATTAAACTACCGCCGCCCCAGATTAGGGCGTCGGAGGTGCGGAGTGCTTCGAGAACTTGAAAGGCATTCATGCGATCGCGCGCAGCTACCCCGTACCGCTGATTTGTCTCGACAGGATTGCCAGACAGGACGATCGGCGTCACGCCATCAGGTAACATTTGCAGTAGCGATGCCAACAGCGCCTCGTCGCCGCCGTTGCCTTTACCGTAATAGCCGCACAAAATTGCTCGCATTTCTACTCTTTTCTTTGTTGGTAATGGGGAATGTAACTATTTTAGATTTTAGATTTTGGATTTTAGATTTTTTTGAGATTTGAAATGAGATAATACTACTACCCAAAAAAATGCTACTGTCAGCAAGCTTCAAGGCTTTACGTCATCATTCAGCTCAAATCGCAAATTTAATAAAATATCAACTCGCTAATCTAAAATTGTATGACTAGCCCAAAAACAGGTACAACCCCCGACTTAAGTCGTGGATGCTCCTAAAATTTTAGACTAAAGCTCAAGCTCCAAGATTCATCTGTGGAGTAAATCTAAAATCTAAAATCTAAAATCTAAAATCGACTGACTCATCATACTTTATATGACAGTTGCGTAAGTCCCGATCGATAAATCTTTCATCTTCGTTCACAATACAAAAAATGCACGCTTTGTCAATTCCCACCTGGATTATTCACGTCTCTAGCGTCGTCGAGTGGATTGCCGCCATCTGGTTAATTTGGACTTACGGCGAAGTCACTCAAAACCGAGCTTGGTGGGCCCTTTCCGCCGGAATGCTGCCCGCTCTCGTGAGCGCTATGTGTGCCTGTACATGGCACTATTTTGACAACTCCCCAGCCCTAGAATGGATTGTTACCCTGCAAGCGGCGATGACTCTCTTCGGCAATTTTACTTTGTGGGCGGCGGCTTGGTGGATTTGGCGATCGGCGCAGCCAGCAGAGAAAATTAAAGATTAAAAAAAGGGAGAAAGTAAGTGAAAAATAGCACTCTTTGGGTAAAATTTGTCGCAAGTTTGCTTTTGTTGACAGCCGGATTTTTGCTTCCCAGCAAAGCCAGCAACATTCCCGTACAAGTCGCCCAACAACCTAACTGCAAAAGTCCTCAAACCACGCTAGACATGAATATGTGTTCTAGTCAAGAGTTTGAGGCTGCCGACAAAAAGCTCAATCAAGTTTATAAGCAACTGCAAGCAAAAATCAGCAGTAGACAAAAGCAGAGATTGACGGTGGCACAGCGTACTTGGATTAAATTTCGAGATGAAAATTGTGATTATGCAAAAGGACAGTTTGAAGGCGGTAGTTTGGCTGCTTCTACCTACGGTTATTGCAGGGCCAGAGTGACGCAAGAACGGATTAAAGATTTGGAAGGTTATTTGAAACAAGCAAGTTTGTAAAACTTCGATCGCTATTTAGTAATGCAATCGATACCCACCCTACGAGAGAACAACGATTGAGTCCCAATTTTTTTTATTTGATCTTTCTCTATCCGGATGGTGTACAATCTAAAATCTAAAATCTAAAATCCAAAATCGCTATGTCCTTCGTTGGTTTGCACATTCACAGCGATTATAGCTTGCTAGATGGGGCTTCTCAGCTACAGCAGCTCGCAGAACGGGCGGTGGAATTGGGGATGCCCGCGATCGCCCTTACAGACCACGGGGTGATGTACGGCGCGATCGAGCTAATCAAAGTTTGCCGAAATAAAAATATTAAGCCGATTATTGGCAATGAAATGTATGTCGTCAACGGCGACATTGAAGTAAAAGTTCGAGGTAGAAGAAAATACCATCAAGTTGTTTTAGCTAAAAATACCCAAGGCTATAAAAACCTCGTCAAACTAACCACAATTTCCCACTTAAAGGGAATGCCTGAAAGAGGTGTTTTTGCCCGACCTTGCATCAACAAGGAACTGCTAAAACAATACTCCGAAGGTTTAATTGTCACCAGTGCTTGTTTGGGCGGCGAAGTTCCCCAAATGATTCTGCAAAACAAGCTAGATACAGCCCGTGAAGTAGCAGGGTGGTATAAAGAAGTATTTGGAGAAGATTACTATATAGAAATTCAAGACCACGGTTCCCCGGAAGACCGGATTGTTAATGTTGAAATCGTCAAAATTGCCCGCGAACTCAAAATTAAAATAATTGCCACCAATGATTCTCACTATATTTCCTGCAACGACGTAGAAGCACACGATGCTTTACTGTGCATTAACACCAACAAACTGATTGAAGAAGACAAGCGGATGCGCTACAGCGGCACTGAGTATTTAAAGTCCGCAGAGGAGATGGCGCAACTGTTTCGAGACCATTTGGATGATGAAACAATCAAAGAGGCGATCGAAACCACCCTAGATGTCGCAAATAAAGTATCGAGATACGAGCTCACAGGAGAAGCTCGGATTCCCACAATTCCAATTCCCCCAGAACATACAGCCGATACTTATGTAGAAGAAATATCCTGGCTGGGACTGTTAGAACGCCTCAAAGCCCGCACCAGAAATGAAATCCCCCCAGTCTACAAACAAAGACTAGAATACGAACTGAAAATGCTTCAGCAGATGGGCTTTTCGGAATACTTTTTAGTAGTTTGGGACTACATAAAATATGCGAGAGACAACGATATTCCAGTAGGGCCAGGACGCGGTTCTGCCGCAGGTTCTCTAGTTGCCTACGTCCTCAAAATCACCAATATCGACCCCGTACACCACGGACTACTATTCGAGCGATTTCTCAATCCCGAACGGAAATCTATGCCAGATATTGATAGCGATTTCTGCATAGAAAGGCGCGACGACATGATTAAATACGTTACTGAAAAATATGGCGAAGACCGAGTAGCGCAAATTATTACCTTTAACAGAATGACATCAAAAGCTGTCTTGAAAGATGTTGCCAGAGTTTTAGGTATTCCCTACAAAAAAGCAGACGAAATGGCAAAAATGATTCCCGTGTCGCGGGGGAAACCGGAAAAACTAAAAGTGATGATTTCCGATGCAACACCTGCACAGGAATTTAGAGACAACTACGAAAATACAATTTGCATAAATGCAGAAACTGGCACCGAAGTCCCAGTGCGTCAGTGGATTGACATGGCAATTCGCATTGAAGGAACTAACAAAACCTATGGTGTTCATGCCGCCGGTGTGGTAATTTCTTCCGTCCCCCTTGATGAAATTGTACCATTGCAAAAGAATAATGAAGGCGCTGTAATCACCCAATATTTCATGGAAGACTTGGAATTTTTGGGGCTACTGAAAATGGACTTTCTGGGACTTAAAAATTTAACAACTCTCCAAAAAACAGTTGATTATGTTAAGCACACGCAGGATATAACTATCGATGCCGAAGGCTTGCCTTCTAATATAGAACGCAGAGCTCAAGAGACATTTACTAGGAATAACAAGTTGCCCCCTGATGTAGCAAAAACTTATCAACTATTAGAAAAAGGAGATTTAGAAGGTATTTTTCAGCTAGAATCTTCTGGGATGCTGGATGTAGTAAAAAAAATTAAACCTTCCTGTCTGGATGATATTTCTTCTATTCTGGCGCTTTATCGTCCCGGCCCGCTGGATGCTGGTTTGATTCCACAATTTATCGATCGCAAACACGGTAGAGAGGTGGTTAAATATGACCATCCGCTGTTAGAGCCGATTTTAAAAGAGACTTATGGAACGCTTTGTTTCCAAGAGCAAATTATGCGGATGGCTCAAGATTTGGCGGGCTATTCTTTAGGTCAAGCTGACTTGCTGCGTCGCGCAATGGGTAAGAAGAAGGCTGATGAAATGCAGAAGCAAAAGGAAATATTTATTGATGGGGC
Organism: Microcoleus sp. B4-C2; assembly: GCF_036705265.1. Taxonomy (NCBI): domain Bacteria; kingdom Bacillati; phylum Cyanobacteriota; class Cyanophyceae; order Oscillatoriales; family Microcoleaceae; genus Microcoleus; species Microcoleus sp. B4-C2. The sequence continues at coordinate 1,613 of NZ_JAUBUB010000005.1, read as the reverse complement.
GACTAAGAATGGTGTCACTCAAAGAATTGCCGAAGACTTGTTCGGGCAAATGCTTCAATTCGCAGAATATTGCTTTAATAAATCCCATTCAATGGCCTATGCCTATATCACTTATCAAACTGCTTATTTAAAGGCAAATTTTCCTGTAGAGTACATGGCTGCATTGCTGACTGCTAACAGAGGCGACCAGGAGAAGGTACAGAGATATATTGCTAATTGTCTCAAGCTGAAGATTGACGTTGAGCCGCCTGATATTAATGGTTCTGAACTAACTTTTACGCCATTGCCGATGGAGATGACTAAAGCTGAAAAACATAAAATTTTGTTTGGAATTTCGGCGGTTAAAAATGTGGGTGAAGGGGCTATTGAAAATATTTTGGAGGCGCGGCAGGAAGGGGGTAAGTTTAAATCGTTGGCTGATTTGTGCGATCGCGTAAATCTCCATTCTGTCAACCGCCGCGCTCTAGAAGCATTAATTCAATGCGGTGCTTTTGATAAAATTGAAAAAAACCGCAATCAATTAGTACACGACCTCGAAGGGGTGATTAAATGGGCGCAAGAGCGCAAAAGAGACCGAGAAAGCGGCCAAGGTAATCTTTTTGACTTGTTAGGTGGGAATAGCTTTGGCAAGTCAGTCAATACCTATGAGTCTGCGCCTAAATCTAAATTAATAAAAGATTATGACAACCAAGAAAAATTGCGTTTAGAAAAAGAACTGCTTGGCTTTTATGTGTCAGAACATCCCCTAAAGTTTCTCATGCAAGTAAACCCAGACCCCGATGTTGTGACTCTCGAACAGTTAGCAGATAAAAAGGGGAAAGTATCAGTTATTGTCATGCTCAGCGCTATCAAAATGGTAGTGACAAAAAAAGGCGATGCGATGGCAATTTTGCAATTAGAAGATTTGACAGCTCAAATAAAAGCTGTGGTGTTCCCCAAGGCTTACGAACAAGTGAAACCTTACATGGTAGAGAATGCTATATTACTGATTAGTGGAAAAATCGAGAAAGATGGGGAGGAAATTCAGATAATTGTAGACACTGCAAAGCCGGTGGAAACAGTACAGGTTGAAGAGGAAATGGAGAAGGCCCAACCGGAAGTAAATAACCATTGGCCGGCGGAACCAGTCAACGTTGTACGATCGACAAAGCCTGTGGAAGTTTTAGAAATGGTCATTGTCAAGCTGACACCGCAGCAAGTACAAGACGGGAAAAAACTCAATTCCCTCAAAGCTATTTTGCAAGAACTTTCCAATCGTGGAGAAGATGCTAGCGTTTCTGTGGGGGGAATTGTTGTCGGTGAATATTCCTGTCAACCCCTTCGCATTAACCCTCAATTGTGGGTGCAAGATGGCGAGGGAACTGTTAGCCGTCTCAAGTCGGCAGGATTTGATGCTTGGGTTTTTCCTCTAGACAATCGCGGGGATGCTGCGGTATTTCGAGAAATGCGATCGCAACTTAATGTACATTCTTGGGCCAGTCGTTTACTTGACACTGAAACCGATCGCCTTCACAAGTATGTCAATTATCTCGCCCAACTAAGGAATGAGAATTAAATAACTTCCACTCTTGAAAGTGGGATGGGCGTCCCGCCCGTCCTTTTTGGACGGGCGG